>JAGLSW010000301.1 GCA_023135565.1 Candidatus Aminicenantota bacterium
TATATCAACATCATGCATTTGTCAACGGTTTTTTTTATTAGACGTAATTTTTTTTTGGTATTTTTATTTTAATAGATATATCGGTGATTTCGCGTATTTAGGCTATCTCAAGTGGTAAACTTGGGACATAAGGAACTTTCATCCTCTACCTCGCACCGACTTTAATCAGCGCTTTCACACCGCCCCCATTAAATTGAAGTTGGGGGCCTCGGCATACCGAACCTCCGAAAAAGTTTGGCCCCCGGCAGGGCCGTTAGAGTTCACGAATGCCCGTTTGCTGAAAGCCGAATGCCGAATGCTGAAAGCTGCTTCTACTTGCCGACGCAAAATTGCGAAAATATCCCGTTCAAGATATCATCCGTGGAGATTTCACCCATCAACTCTCCAATTATCCCGATGGCTGCCCTGATCTCTTCGGCTGCGATCTCAACGCTGCCGCTGCCTGCTTCTAATTCCTGCTTAATCCCGACGAGCCTTTCGTAAAGCTTCTCTAAGAAAAGCTTCTGCCTCCGGTTGACGGTAAAATCCATCTCCTTGCCCGGCAGCGCGCCCACCAATCCTTTCAAAAAATCACCCACTGCACCGATGTTGCTGTCTTCCTTGACCGAAATTTCAACGAGTTCTTCCGCTCCGAAACGATTTTTGATCTCCTTCAAGACCGGGGGATCGAGAATGTCTATCTTATTGACTGCTACTAACTTCTGTTTCCCTTTTATCAAATCGTATATCTTCTCATCGGTTTCGTCGATATCCAGGGAGGCGTCCAACATAAATATGACGGCGTCGCTGTGCTCTATTTTTTCGAGACTGCGCTCTATGCCCCGGGCTTCGATCTCATCCTTTGTTTCCCGGTTAATACCGGCTACATCGAAAATTTCCACCGGCAGGCCGTCGATATAAAGCTTCTCTTTGATAAAATCCCTGGTGGTGCCGGGTATAGAAGAGATAATAGAACGCTCTTCCAACAGCAGGGCGTTAAACAACGAGGATTTCCCTACATTAACTTTGCCTACGATGACGATGTTTAAGCCGCGGTTCAATAGGTCGTTAAAACGCGAGTTGGATAATACTTTCTCTACATCGGTCAGGGCCGCGCTCAACTCTTCACCTAAAGTTATCTCTTCAAAAAATTGCTCTTCTTCAAATTCGATTTTGGTTTCGATTTTTATTCCTAATCGAGTGAGGTTGTCTTTTATGCGGTGCATCAGGCGCGACAGCTTCCCTTCTAAACTGCCGAATTCCAGGGCTGCGTAATAGCGGGAATTGGCGTTAATAAGTTCATTCACCGCTTCGGCCTGCATCAGATCCATCTTGCCGTTCCTGAAAGCGCGGTAAGTAAATTCACCGGGAAGAGCCGGCCGGGCTCCGCTGCGGTAAATCAAATCCAGCACGGCTTCGACTAAAAAGGGGCTGCCGTGAGTCGATATTTCGGCCTGGTCTTCACCGCTGTAGGAGTGGGGGGCTTTGAAAAACACAACGATACATTCATCCACCTTCTTGCCCCGGTCTACTACGAAACCGTGATAGGCCCGGCGCGGTGCCGGCAGCGCGGGTAAACCTTCTATAACCTGTTCGAGAATTTCCCGGGTCTTTTCCCCGGAAATCCTGGTAACCGCAATCCCCCCTCTGCCGGGGGGTGTGGAAAGCGCGGCTATGGTATCATTTTCCATTACTTCTTTTTTATAGTAATGATTTTAGTAAAACTATCCCCGGCGCTTTTGGATTCTAAGTCGGAATACCTGTTGATGGTCATATGAATGATTCTTCTTTCAAAAGGGTTCAATTCCTTGAGATTTATAGATTTGCCGCTGCGGCGCACATCCCTGGCATACCGGTGAGCCAGGTTGGATAATTCATATTCCCTGTTTCTCCTGAATTTTTCGCATTCACAATATATTTTTTTGCCTACGGAATCGGAAAACAACCGGTTTAATATATACTGCACGGCATTTAACAGGTTCCCGTTCCGGTAAAGCATCAATTTGTAATCACTGCCGTTAAAATCGACTTTCAAAAAGTCTTTGCCGTTGGAAATAGAAAAATCGAGATCCACACTCATTGTCCGGATCATGCTCTTGATAAATCCCGTCAACGACTCTTGTTCGCTGCCGTCCGAAGCCCAGGCGTATATGTAAATTTCCCTCTGGCTGTGACCGAAATATTTCGTCTTTTCAGTAATGATCTCATATTTGATTTTTTCTTCTTCTGCTCCAAATTCTGCGGCGGCTTTGGAGATGGCTTCTTTCAGAGAACTGGCAAAAAACTCTCTCTTGGCGCCCATGATTGTTTTACCCCTTGCCTTTTTTCCTTTTCTGCACTTTTTTTTGTCGTTCTTCTTCTTTTTTCTTGTGGTATATTTTTTTGTTGATGATGTGCTGCTGGCCGATTTGCAGCAGGTTCGATATGAACCAATATAAAGTAAGTCCGCTGGGCAAATTGATGACGATAAAGAGCATTACTAAAGGCATGATATACATCATTTTCTTCTGCGTGCTGTCGGCGCTGGTGGGCGACATCTTCTGGACAACCAATTGCGATACGCCCATCAATATGGGCAGCAGGTAGATGGGGTCTTTGAGCGAGAGGTCCTGGACCCACAGCATCCAGGGTTCGTGCCTGACACTGATACTGGTGCGCAGTAAATTGAAAAACCCTAACAAAATCGGCATCTGCAAAAGCAGCGGCAGGCAGCCGCCCATGGGGTTTACTTTCTCCTGCTTGTAAAGCGCCATGGTTTCTACATTCATCTGCTTTCTTTGATCAGGGTCGCGCATATTTTTATATTTTTTCTTGATTGCTTTTATTTTCGGCTGCAGGGTCTGCATTTTGGCCATGGAGACGCTGGATTGATAGGTCAGGGGGAAAAGCAGTATCTTTAAGAAGATGGTGAATATAACCAGGGCCCAACCGTAATTGGGCACATAGTGGTAAATAAAATTGATCCCTTTCAGGAGTATTTTGGCAATGGCGCCGAGAAAACCGTAATCGATGACTTCGGTTGCGTCCATGAACACATTTGTCACCGAACTCAGTATCTCCTCGTCTTTGGGGCCTAAGTAGACTTGCCGCGGGTCGGTGACGACGATGTAATACAGGCCTGTATCCCGGTGGAATTTTTTGACGGCTGCTGCTGCTTTTTTACCTTCTTCCGTTTGGGGAGCGGGCGCCGCAGCTCCGGCGTTGTCTTTTTTTTCTTTGAGGATATAATATTTTATGGGGGCGTCCCTGGTGGTTCTTTTAAAAATAGCGGCAAAATAGGCGCGCTCATAAGCCACCCAGTAAAAAAAACCGTTTACGTTACCCATGGCGGTTTCATAACCGGGGTTAGCGGCGGGAATGGTTTTTTTTGCGGCAAATTTGACTTTCTCGAAACCGCTGCCGGTGTAGGCGGCGATTTGCAATTCCGTACCCATGCGCTCTTTCTTGATATTGTTTTCTAAATCGGGGCCGAAAACGAGGGGTGCGGGCAGGGTTTCACCTTCTTTTATGAATTCGCATTCGATGCCGATAATATAGTTGTTGGAGAAAGTGAATCTCTTTTTAACCCATAAGTTTTTCTCCGCGTCGGCGTATTTAAAAACCACCTCTTCGGTTTCGGTGCCGCTGACGGAAAGAACCGTTTCGCCTTCATAGACGAACTTTTCGCTGTTCAAATCTTTTAACACCTTGTCGCCGCTAAAGGTAGAAAAATAGAAGGGCAAAAGCTTAAATTTGGCGGCTTTTACCGATATTAAGTTAAGCGGCTGCAGCTTATCGTCTTTATGTTTTTTCAGTATAAAAGATTTCAGCCCCGCTCCCCGGCTGGTAAACACGGCGGTGTATAAATCGGTTTCTACCGTGATCTCCTTTACTTTTTCAGCTTTTATGTTTTCTTTTACCGGTCCGAGGGTTTTTATCTCGGCGGTTTTTTCTTCTTTTTTGGCAAAAATATCGGAAATATCTTCTACCTGGTCGGTTGTTTTTTTTGCGCCCTCTTTTTCTCCGGGAATCACCTGTTCTTGCCCGGGGATTTCAGTTTGCCTGGGCAGCGGTTGGGGTTTGGGCATAAAAAACAACTGGTAAATCGTAATCACTATGATCGACAAAGCGATCGCTAAGATTAATCTTTTCGTATCCATTTTTTACTCACCTTTATTTGTCTGGCACCGGGTCATAACCTCCGGCGTGAAAGGGATGGCACTTTAACAATCTCCTTGTGCCTAAATATATCCCTTTAAAAACTCCGTGCTTTTTAATGGCTTCATAGGCATAGTTGGAACAGGGTGGATAAAAACGGCAATTGTTGCCCAAAAAAGGCGATATTGCCAGCTTGTAGAATTTAAGCAGCATTAAAAGGAGTTTCTTTATCATGGTTATTTTTACTTAGAGGCGACTCTTTTTAAAGAATCGGCAAATAATTTTTCGATTTGGGGAGAATCTTCCTTAGTAAATCTCTTTTTCATCACCACCCAGAGATCGTACTTTTGGGGGCCTGCAATTAGGTGCTGATTTAACCTGAATAACTCACGCATTTTTCGTTTTATATAGTTCCTTTGTACGGCGCTACCGATTCTCCTGTTTACAGAAACGGCGAACCTATGGCAGGGGTACCCATTTTCAAAATGGTAAAAAAAAAACTCTTCTTGAATCTGCGGGCGGTTTTCATCAAGTGCTTAAAGTCTTCTTCTTTTTTAATTCTCTGGTAACCGAAAAATTTAAACGCCATCTATCCCACAGCTAATTTTTTTCTACCTTTTCTTCGCCGGCGATTAATAACCGCGCGGCCTGCTTTCGTCGACATCCGTTCGCGAAACCCGTGTGTCGTCTTTCTTTTCCTGTTATTCGGTTGATATGTTCTTTTCACTAAGGTTCTCCTTACAATATGAAATTAGAATATACTATATAAAAAAATCGAGTTTTTGTCAAGGGTTAAATCCAAAGGAATTCTAATTTTGGCCCACAGGTTACACGAATTGACACGAATTTTATAGAAAAATAGGCTCAGACCTGATTTTTTGCGGAAAGCTAACACGCCCCGTCGATAGTTCATTCTTGCCTACTATGAAATTACTTTTTGCCTTCGGCGACCCCACCACGTGGGGAGGGTAGTCC
>JAGLSW010000302.1 GCA_023135565.1 Candidatus Aminicenantota bacterium
CCCTTAAAAAGGATGTCTTTGAAAAGGGTTTCAAAGACCTGATTAACAGGCATGAGAGTTTAAGAACATCATTCGAGATGCTGGCCGACGGCCCGGTGCAAAAAATCAAAGATCCCGAAGATATCGAATTCAAAATAGAGGGGGCAGTGCCCCCGGCCGATAAGCCGCTTCGCGGCAGTATAACAGAGGGAGGTGGACTGAGTTCCTCTCGTAACTCATCATTCATAACTCATAACTCAGCCCTCCAAAATTCAGTTCTCAAATTCATCCGCCCATTTGATCTATCTAAAGCACCGCTGCTGAGAGTAGGATTGTTAAAAATAGAAAAAGAAAAACACATCCTGATGGTGGATATGCATCATATTATTTCCGATGGAATCTCCATGGAACTGCTGCTGCATGATTTTGCCGCGCTGCTTGCGTATAGGGAATTGCCGCCGTTAAATGTGAGTTATAAAGATTATACCGTATGGCAGCAGACCCGGGAAGGCAGGGATATGCTGATGAGTCAGGCCGCTTTTTGGGAGCAGGCTTTTGCCGGTGAAATACCTGTCCTGGAACTTCCTACTGATTATACAAGACCCGCGGTCCAGGATTTTGAGGGCCGGGCCATGGACTTCCAATTGACAGGGGAAGAGACCCGGGCTTTAAACCGTTTTTCTTTAGAGCAGCAAAGCACATTGTTCATGACACTGCTGGCAATCTATACGCTTTTTCTCTCTAAAATAACCGATCAGCAGGATATCGTTGTAGGTACGCCTGTTTCGGGGCGTCGTTCCCCGGATATCGATCTCTTAGTGGGCCTTTTTGTAAATACCCTGGCGCTGCGAAACTATGTTCATGGTGAACGCACCTTTGCCGCCTTCCTGGCGGAAGTGAAGAAGAGCACGCTGCAAGCCTTTGAGAACCAGGACTATCCCTATGAAGACCTGATAGAAAAAGTAGTAATAAACAGGGATATCAGTCGTAACCCGCTTTTTGATTCCATGTTCGTACTGCAGGGCGCCGGGATATGGGAAATGGAAATACCCGGGCTAAAACGGAGTTCATTCCCCTATGCCGGGAGGACATCGAAGTTCGACCTAACCCTCCAGGCGCAGCATA
>JAGLSW010000303.1 GCA_023135565.1 Candidatus Aminicenantota bacterium
ACCTTCAAAAAAGTTTGAACAAAACTTTTGTTTAATGAGAATCAAAAGCGTTTTCAGCGCTATAGGTCCTATTTTTCCTATTTTGTCCTATTCTAAAAAATGAAAAAAAACAGGCTCGATAATGAGATAACCGCCCGCCGGCTGCTGCCGGCCGGGGAGAACCCTAAAGCCTACATCATGGCCGGGGAGGTGCTGGTAGACGGCCAGGTGGAGTACCGGCCCGACAGGAAGACCGGCCCGGACAACATCATCGAGATCAAAAAAAAACGCCCTTATGTTTCCCGCGGCGCTCTCAAGATCGAGAAAGCCTTCGCGGATTTTGCCGTCGGCATCCCCGGTAAAAAGTTTTTAGACGTGGGCATATCCACCGGCGGGTTTAGCGACTATGTGTTAAAGGGTGGCGCGGAAGCCGTAGTGGGTATCGATGTGAACATCGACCAGGTGGATTATAATTTGCGCCGGGATAAGCGTTTAAAGTTGATCAAAGGCAATGCCCGCTATTTAAAAAAGGAGGATGTAGGCATCGAGCCTGATATTATAATTATAGATGTTTCTTTTATTTCGGTGACCAAAATCCTGCCTGCCCTTACTGTCTTTCCCCAGGCGAAGATTATTGCTTTGATAAAGCCGCAGTTCGAGGCCGCCAAAAAGGAAGTGGGCCGGGGTGGAGTCATCAAAGAAACAAAAATAGCAGCCGCTGTCCTCAGCCGTTTAGAAAAGCAAATAGAGCGGATAGGTTTTTCTGTTTTAGGCAAAACGCCCGCCGGGGTCAAAGGCAGGAAAGGCAACCAGGAGTATTTTTTCTTGCTCGGCAAGTAAACCTGCTGCGGGCTGTACTGGCCGCTTTCTTCGTGCCCTTCGTGTGCTTCGTGGTAAAAAAAGTCCGCAGTAATCTACAGAGCCCCCAGCTTCTCCAGCAAGTACTTGATCTCCGCAGCATCATCATAGTCCAATTCCGGGTCCTCAGCCAGACCGGGGTCGCGGGAGCCGCCCAGCATGGCCTGGAGTTTTTCGACTAATTTTTTAAATAGTGGAGGCGTCCCAGGAGCACTTGCCAGCTTTTCTAAAGTAGCCGCCATTTCGTCTTTCTTATCCTGCTGCATGGCTTGCAGGAAAGCAAGACACAGTCGCCCGCCGGGATTATGATTCTCCCCACCGTCGCGGCGATAGTCTAAGTAAAGTTGTATGGCCTGCCGCCGTGCCTCTTCCGCTGCTTCCCGGTTGCCCTGGGCCTTTTCCAGGTTGCATTTTATGGCCCAGGCTGTCCAGGGTTCAGCGGCATGGCCGTAGGGTTTGTCACATTCGATAGCTCGTAGAATCTCCCGGCGCGCTTCGTCGTAACGTTTGAGTTTGATTAATGTGTCGGCAAGGTTATTGCGTCGAAGCCCTTCTTTTGCTCTGTCACCAATTTCAACACTCTTATCCGCTGCCTGCTGATAAAAGACGATAGCTTCCTCTAAACGATTCATTTTATCGTAAAGATTGCCAAGTTGGTTTAAAGTAGCGCCCTCCTCCGCTTTTAGATTATGCTGCACCCTGATGGAGAGCGCCTGCCGGTAGGCATGTTCCGCAGCTTCGAAACGCCCGGCTTCCTGCTGCGTCATGCCAACCTGGTGGTGGATAGTAGCAACCGAGGCCGGTTCACCGAGATTTTCGAAAATTTTTAAGGCTTCATCATAAGCTTTGAGAGCGTTATCATAGCGTTTTTGATTTTTGCGCACTGTGCCGAGCTGGCCTTTTCCTACGGCCACATCTCGAAAGCTTTTTCGTTTTTCGTCGATCTGTATTCCTTCTTCATAAGCCGCCGCTGCTTCTTCCAAACGGCCAAGAAAGAACAGGCAATCTCCTTTTTCTGCGAGTGCAGCCGAAACCATCCGGGCAGCATCTTTATTACCCCGGTCTGCCAGACCCTGGAAACGGCGATAGGCTTCTTCGATTGGCTCGAGCGCAGCCTGGGCTGCGCCTACCTTCTTTAGCACACGGCCAAACAGTACATAAGCCACCGCTGTATTGTAAGCTGCTTCGGGGTACGGCTCTTCCCCGGCTGATAAAGATTTGTCCAACAGGGATTGCGCCTCTTGCAAAGCTGCGGGAAAATTGCCGCCGGCCAATAACCTTTCGATCTGCATCCTATATGATTTGAACCGGGTATTGCTCCAATCCGGCAAGTTTTTCGACTCTTCTGCGCGAATAGCTGCTATCCGGGCCAGCAGGCGCGGCCTGCCTAATCTTGCGATTAGTTGTTCCAGCCTTGCTGCCAGGTTTACTGTTGCCTCCGCGTCGCCCTGCCCCCGCACATACTCTAACAGGCGCATTAGGTTGGGCAGTTCCAGCAGTGTTAATGTAGCGGAGAGTTGGGTATCTTCAGATTGCTGCCAGTATAAAAGATCACTCAATTGTTTCATGCTTTCTGCCCAGCGGGCTGTGCTCCCGGCCAGCGTTTCCTCGTCCATTTCCCGGCGCAGGTAGGGGCACAGGGCCGGATGAAAACGGAGAAAACCATAAGGCATCGACTCCACCAGCCCGGTTTTTAGCAGGTCCACAGCCAGCAAATCTCTATCTTTTTTGCTTAATTCCAATACCTGACGTAAAGGATAAATATGCGCGCCTCCGTGGAACACGCCTAAAGGCTTAATTTTTTCTCTAATCCCTGGGTGCAGGCGGCGCAGCGACAACTCTAAGCTGGCAAAAAGCGACCGCTCCCTCTCATCCGGGTATTTTTCTTGCAGCGCGGCCATGATGCGGCCTATGTTCTCCGTGGTCCGCTCTACGCCCATCTCATTAATATAAGGAGCTAACAGCGCCAAACTGCGGGCATGACAATTCACCGCCTCGACCAAAGCCTCCACCTCCGGCTGGGCTTTGATTTTATCATCCTCTTTGGGCGTAAAACCGGCGGCTTTCATGGCTCCATGCACTAAGTCGATGGCATCATCCCTAAACAACCGGCTGAGAGTAATCACCTGGGGTGCGGCAGCAAAAGGTTCGGGCAGCGCTTCCCGCGAAGTAAAAACTAACCGCGTGTCGCCTTTTTTTAATAACTTTTCACAGAGAACAAAAAAAGCAGCCAGAACTTCAGGTTCAAAATGAGAAATATTTTGTTGTTCATCATGGTCGGATATATGACCTCCAGGCCCCTCATAGGCTGCGGACGCCGTCCGCTTTTTGAAAAAAGGTTTCGACACCTCCAAAAACTTTTCATGAGCGCCATTTTCAGCGCCGGTCGGCAAAATGCTTTCCATGTTGTCGAAAATAATTATAGTACGGTCTTCTCTTAATTGTCTTTCGATGGGCTGCATAGCTTTACCCAAAGGATCAGGGTCGTCATATTCAGCTACCGAATACTTCGGTAACAACTGCCCGCCCACCTGATCCACCACAGTACGTAGATCATAAATCTTCTCCAAAGAAACAAATACAGCCCTGTAAAAACGATTACTGCGCACCATCCAGCGCGCCAACTCCACAGCCAACGTAGTTTTGCCTTCTCCACCCTGCCCGCATACCACGGCATAAGACTTCCTATGCAGCAGCCGCTCCAATTTCAACAACTCCCGGCTGCGCCCCACAAATTTATGCGCCGGGGTAGGGAGTAACGCCCCTAACCGGTTCTCCAAAGCTTGCCTGTCGATCTCTTCGATAGGCCGCGAAGGAATTCGCGTCAACAATTGCAAATCCTCCTTCTCCTGGTACAAAACAGGCACAAACCAGTCCTGCAATTCCAACCGCCCGGCCCCGAATATTTTCAACCGGAAAGGATCCTCCTGTAAAGCCTGCTGACCGGCTAACATAGCTTTCCCAACCCGCGTCCCGGCTGCCAACTGCTCATAAAAAGCCTGTACAAAACGACAGGCCGTCACTACCAAAACCGAATGACTCATAGCCACTACCGAAGCCGCGCCTTTTTCCAATAAAGCAGCAGCCACTGAAGCTGTCGGGGTTTCCTCCGCTTGAGCCGTTTGACAGGCTTCTAAAAAAATCAAGGGGATACGAAACTTACGAACTAATTCGCCCAATTCGGGGGCATTAATAGCCTGCGAACGGCGTTTTTCCAACTTCTCTTCGTCTTCCGGGTTCTCGAAACATAAAGCGCCCAAACCCGCCTCTTTGCTAAATACTCCATGGCCGTCGAAATGCACCACATGATAAGGAACGCCCGTATGCCGGGCCCGCTCTAATTCCGCTTTGAACGCCGGGAAAGTAGGCGGAGCAAGAAAAGTCAGTTCCGCAGCGGCTCCTAAGCGCTCTAAAGCAGTCACTAAAGGCAGAGCGCTGGCCCGGTGGTCGATATACCCGGCGCTGTCGTCCTCAGGCCTCGGGCTGACCAACAAAATACGAATGGGCGGTTCGGAAACCATCCCTTCTAAATGATGCTTGTTAGGCAGTCGCCGCCGCACCTGCACCGCCCTAACAGCCTGGAATAAATACTCTTTGCCGTTGTGCAGCAGTTCCCAGGGCAAGCCCAAAAGCAGCGCCGCCGCTTCCTCCGCTTGCAATTGTTTTTTGGATTTTTTCTTTGTGCCGCGCTCTATTATGGGCCGCGAATCCACGAAAATAGTGAACCGCCGCGCCGCTTTGCTTTCGGATGTTTCCCAGGCTGCCAGCACATTAAGCACCGACTGGTTGACAAAAACCGCCTCGTAAAGCTGCTTGCCCCACAGCGGCAGTTGTTTTTCCACCTGCTGCGCCCGCTCTCTAAATACCCCCACAGGCCACGAATAGTAGCGCTCTAAATACCAGCTTAACTCTTCTTTTTCGATAGGGCCTAAAGGCGCGCTGAACTGGAAACGGCTGTCGCTCTGTACTTCCCGCTTTCCTTTTTCGGCGGGCAGATAGGTTATCTGCGCTGTAGCCCCAGCCCGGCGTTTACCTTTTCGTGTGGTTATTTTTAGATCGGTGAGTTCTATCAGCAGTTCTTCTAAAGGTTCGGTTTCGGGGTTGAGCATAGGCTGGATGTCTTCCGGTTCGCGTAAGCCCAAAGCCACCAGGATTTGCGGCATGGCTTCATTAACGCCGCCCGCGCCAACTTTTATTTTGATGCCCACTTTCTCTTGCTCGAAATAGAGGTTTAAAGCAGCGGGTTCTATCCCTTCCAGCATTAGCGGGATAAGCGGGTATTTTTCTTTCCCTTTTTCTTTGCGCATCTGCCGCGCATATTTGGTTTCTTTTAGCACCCAGGCGGAATTAAAGGTATCTTTGCTGAGCACTAAGATAAAAGCCCGTGCTTGCTCGATAGCTTCTTTTAATCCCGGCTCCAAATCGTCCCCGCTGCGCATGCACCGGGAATCGTCCCAGGTTGGTAACTCCTGGATTTCTAAGCTTTTGCGCAGGGCTTTGACGAATTCGTCATCTTTGCTGCAATGAGAAATAAAAATATGTTTTTTCATAATTGCCTCTTCCACTCAACCGGCAGGTAAAAAACCAACCTCTTCCTGTTGAATACCTCTTTGTGCCATTACATGGCGGTAATGAACAACATGTTGTACACGTTTCGATATCCCACTGTTAGGTGGCTTTTTTTCAAGCTTGGTCTTAAGAAAAACACTGTACTACACCGGCAAAAAAAAGTCAAGCCCGCGGGGGTGCGGCGCACCCACCCTATAAGGGGTGTTATCTTCTCTTTTCTTGAACCATTGATCATTGAATATTGACCCCTTTCCACTGCCCAGTGACCCCTTT
>JAGLSW010000304.1 GCA_023135565.1 Candidatus Aminicenantota bacterium
AGCAATCAAGATCAAACCGGACTATTACCAAGCATGGTACAACAAAGGGAGTGCTCTCTATTATTTAGGAAAGTATTATGAAACTATTGCCGCATTTGAGAAAGCTATAGAGATCAAACCCGACTTGCACCAAGTATGGTATGGCAAAGGATTTGCTCTCGAAAAACTAGGTAGACAAAAAGAAGCAAAAAAGGCGTTTCAGAAAGCAGAAGAATTAAAAAAGGATTCATAAGCAAATTTTTGGTTTACATAAGGCGACGTTATGCGTCCACTATGAGTGTTACGTAAACCTACAGCGTGATCGATGGGTCCCCGGTGGAGTACCGGAAGCGAAAAACCGGCACACCTACCCGGCCACCGGGAGCGGCCAGGGGCCGGTCCGATCTGAACCGGTAAACGCTCCAACATACCGCTGGAAGTTAAAAAAACGCCACGGGAAGTCAAATATTAACTTTATGGAAGTTTCCCGGACGGCTTCCCGGTGATCTCCCTGGCCACCGGCTGTTGAATTTGTGGTATAATCAATCACACAAACTCATAAAGCTATAGAGTTGTAAAAGCCCCCCCGCGCCCACCGGCCACCTTGCCCTCCAGGCCGGGAGGGGCGGGGGTGTCTTTCCGGAATTGTCAAGGTTTACATTGTCATGTGTGTCTTGATTAACCACAAAGATGGAACCGTCAGGGGCAATAACCATACTTTTCTCAGAAAACCATGATTATAAAAGCGTTTTGATAAAAGCAGGAAAAATAATTTTTTTTATTTCTCCCTATAAGAAATAGGCCCTTTATAAGGATTATGGGAAAAAGGTACTTTTTTGGCAATAAACCTCAAATTATCAACACCGACATTACCGCCCGAAATGCTACTTCAAGGTCACTTTTTTGACATGTCAAAAATTCTATAGAATTTTTTTTATTTTTTTATGGAAAAAAGTTGACAAATTGGTTGACTAATGTTACCAATAATATTAGAGGGTCAAGGCAAGGGATAACCACTGAGATTAACAAAGCAGGAGGTTACCATGCCATCTAATCTTGAAAAGTGTTTTAACAAGTCGCTCAAAACAAAAAAGATAGTAGTGTTCAGAGAAGAGCGTGAAGAAATCTTTACAGAAGAGTACGAAGAAAACCGTACAGAAAAGAGGGATAATTTTTTTCTCAAGCTTTGCAACCGGGTCATCGCGATCGCCAAATTTTTGATAACCCGGCTGCAAAACCTGCTAATTCACGCCTGAATCTGAGACGTGGGGGTGGTCCTGATGCCACAGGACCACCCCTCTACTATTTTATTGTAATCTAAAATTTTAAAAAATCAACTATAAAAAAAATTTTCTCTGATCTGTATTGCCCGGTCGAGTCTCAACAGAAAAAATGACCGGTTTTTTTCCTGGAGAAAAACACCACACCCGACCACCGGGAGCCGCCAGGAGGCCGGGAGTGTGCGGATCGGGACCGGCGAAGCGGGTAAAAAAATATGTAAAAAGTTTCTTCCAGGACACCACTTTTTATTATTTTTATTGGTAAAAGTCTGACCCGAAGCAGCTCATTTTATCTAATATAGGAGTAAGCTACATTAAAAAAAGTGGTGTGCATAAACCTGCCGCGTGTCCCGGAAGGCTTCCCGGTGACCTCCCTGGTGTTGATCGGCGGCAGGTCGGTCGAAATGCGAATGGAAAAACACAACAAAATTTTTGAGTCCGACCGGTTTTCTTTCTCCACGTATTTTTTTTGTTTCACTTGAGTAAAACCGGAAAACGTTTTTTTTTCCTTTTTTTGTGGGAAATTATGAGGGGAAAATTGTAGATGGCCATGTGGGAATGTGGAAAACTCAACTTCATTTCAATGAGTTTTCCAAAAGATTGTGGAAAACTCAACTTCAATTCAATGAGTTTTCCAAACAATTGTGGGAATCCCCTGAATTGATAGGCTAAGGTTGAATTTAACTGTTATTAGTATTACCGGGGGTCTTGAGGGGAAACTTCCAGGTGGATTTCCATCAATTGTGGCAATCGTGGCATTTCCATGTGGCTATCGTGTGGAAAACTCCCAGCTTTTCCTCAATTTGGGAGTTTTCCACACGTATATGATTCAATTATATATTATATTATACTAGATTAGGTCTACCTACTTTCCCGAAAAACGAAAAGGACTGAAAACGGTTGATGTT
Organism: Candidatus Aminicenantota bacterium; assembly: GCA_023135565.1. GTDB lineage: Bacteria > Acidobacteriota > Aminicenantia > UBA2199 > UBA2199 > JAGLQA01. The sequence goes on from JAGLSW010000304.1 coordinate 2,168, forward strand.
AAACGATTTCCGAATTTTCCGGAAATATATAACTACCTACTTTCCCGAAAGATAACTACCTACTTTCCCGATAGGGGGCATAAGTACCTTGACATTTAAAACGTCCTATATTACAATGAAATTTAAATACTTTTAAAGGTGTGTAAAATGTACGTTGTGGAAAAAGATAAATATGAAATACAGGTGCAGTTTAAGCCCCTAACTATTAGCCCTTTACCACCAAAGACTAAGAAAGTTGAAATAATAGAAGGGAAGCACAAAACAGAAGGTTTCAAACCTGTTTGGGAAAAAACAACAGGCGATTACAAAGTAAAGATCGTCGCCGACCCTGAATACGGTTTTCCCTATGGTCGGGATATACTTGTAATTCTGTGGCTCATTAAAGCTGCGATGGAACAGAACCAGGGCGGGATTATCAAATTTTCAAAGCTTGAAAATTATCTCGATACCTTCAATATTGATTCGGGCGGAAAGTCTTATGCTCCGGCAATCAATTCTTTCAAGAGAATTTTTTATTCTACCTGGTTTTGGGAGGATAAAAGGGATGAGAACAATAAAGCCTTTAGTTTTCGGATAATAAAGAGTTGGAATGTGTATTTTGATGAAGAAAAGGGAACGAATCCGCTATTCGATAGCTATATTGAGTTGTCACAGGAATTTTGGAGCCTTGTTAAGAGATACCCCATACCATACGATCTGAGTATGGTTATAAAACTAAAACATTCCCCCGCTGCGCTTAATCTTTATTTGTTTTTAGTTTTCAGGACTTACGTCAATTGGGAAGTGGAGAAAGAAGAAAAATTTATCCCTCTATTTGGGGAAACAGGGCTAAAGAATCAATTGTCATCCGATACTAAAGATAACTACAAGTTCAAGCAGAACTTTATGAAATGGATTGATGAAATTAAGGCCGTTTGGGATAATGCGCCGTTTTATTTCAAGGTGGAAACAAACCCGAAGAAGAAAGGCAGGAAAGGCAATAAAATCTTTAAAGACGGTCTTTTTATTCATGTTGAAAACGTAGATGAACTACACATAAAACCACACTGGCAAAAAAAGCTCCGATTAGCAGCAGAAGAGGCCGAAAAGAAAATTTTGAGTGAAAGTACCGGTAAAGCTTGTGAAAAATGCGGAAAAGAACTTGAATTAAGAATGGGTAAGACCGATAAACGAGGTATAAAAATGGACGACTATTGGTTTTGTAATAGCTGTAGAACGCCATACTACAAATACAAATATCCTGAGATGTATTAGACCCTTGTGTTTTTTCTTAAGAAGTCTTTTAGCAGCTTTTCAACTACTCCCTGGAAGGTGACCTTATTGCCTTTTGATAGCTGCTGACTAATATATGTCTGCCACATTGCAAAAAATTCGTCATCCATGTAAAGCATTTTCTTTTCCTGGTCTTTTCGATTTTTTTTGATCGGGGGTGGTGGTGCGTGATAAATTTTTTTTTCTTCTGGTTCTTCTTTACCTACAGCCCGGTTGATGATCGTTTGTTGGATTTTCTCTTTTTCGCGGTCAACATCATCTTTTGATTTACTTGTTTTCAGTGGCATAACTCATAACCTCTTCATACAGGGTTAATATCTCATCGCTTGCTTTTTTAAATTTATCTCCTTTAATTTCTACAACGGACAGCCCTTGGCTTATACTCTCTTTAAAACCGACCCTGTGGAATAGGTGATTCTTGAAAAGGTGATACTTGTATTTATCGTAGAAATCGTTCAAAATTTGATGCACTTCATCTGAAAGGTTTGTGCCGGAGATAACCATGTTAAGCATGAGGGTAGAGGTTAAGTCTTCGTGTCCTATTTTTATCTCTTCAATGATTGTGAATGTATCTTCACTTGACCAAATATCAAACTGCGATGGGGTAAGGGGTATAAGAACCATATCGGACGCCAGGATCGCCGATCTAAAAACTTTGGTGTCTCTACCGCCCACGTCGATAAAGACGTGTTCAGCGTTAAATGCGTCAATGTCCTTATGGACGGTAGGCGTGTGGATAGCGACCGCCTGAAATTGGGCGGCAGCGTCCGACCGGGCTTCTCTATATGCCATAGATGAACCTTGAGTATCTGTGTCTATGAGGATTGTTTTTTTTCCTTTCATTGCTGATATGGATGCAAAATTTGTTGCTATCGTGCTTTTTCCAACGCCGCCTTTTACGTTAGCGACTGCGATTTTAATACTCATGTTTACCTCCTTTATATTAATATACTAATATATCAGTATGTCAACATACTGATACGCTATCCTACCACAAAATTATTTTATAGTCAAGCTTTTCAATAAATAAATATTAATATATCAATATAATAGTATATTAGTATTTAGGTGTTATCAAAAAAATGTGGCGGGCCTGTGTTTACTGATGGGAATTTATGAGACGGTTTCCATGCCGGGGGTACTCCTGGCCGCTGCCGGTGTCTGATCGAGTAGGCCGGTTTTAATCCTGGAAAGAGATAACCGGCCCGGTTTCGTTTCTTCCGGGACTCGACCGGGCGGTTCCCGGCCATCACCAGGAGGGTGGTAGTTGACCCTATTTCTGTCGTTGTTTGAAAACACACAGACAAAAAATCAAATTTACGATAATGTTATATTATTTATCCTCTGAATACATCCCCTTGCTTTTCATAAAATCAAAAGTATCCTCGTCAACATAAACAATGTGACCATTTCTCCTTTCTGAATTCAGCTTCGAAACCAAATCAAACATTGCCTTATGATCATTCGGATTAACATACTCTGTATAGAAATTAACATACTTGCTATAGTTTGCGTAACGATCAATATTGCCTTTAGTAGTAACTTTTAATTTTCCATCCAATTTCTGTACACGTAAGTCGCCTTCCTTCCAATTAGCTGGTGTCCCACTTGAGGTTATCATAAAAGCTGCATAACTTTTTTTCATTTAATCCTCCATTTTTTGACAAAACCTTATTGTATTATTATAGCAAAAAAACTTTAAGGAATCAATACCTATGCCCCAACCTCACAAGGGTGCGTCATTATTTTTGTCTTTATATCTCCGGTCCCTTCCGGAGGGTGTGGGGGGCATTCCCCCCTACCAATAAAAAAACACCGGCACAGGTAACCCGTTATCGATATAGGATCATACCCCATAACCGGACACCCCGCAGCGGGGAAAAGGACCGGTCTTTTTTTGCCGGTGGTTAACCTCTATCCGGTCCCCTGGCCGTTGCTGGTTGTCCGAAGGTTAATTATAAGTTATCGCCGATCAGACACCCCGCGCCGGATCGCACCGCCCACCGGGAGCCGCCAGGAGGCCAGGAGTGTCTGGATCGGAACCGAAGAAAAGGCCGTGAAACTTTTTAAAGAATCTGGTATAATGACGATGATATGGAAACGTCAAAAAGCGACCTGGTTTTTTTAAGTTACGCCCATGATGATGTGGGACGGGTACGGGAAGTCTACGAAGGGCTGAAAAAACGAAAGGTTGATGTCTGGTTTGATAAAGAGGATTTAGGGACCGGAAGATGGAAAACGCAGATCGAGAAGCAAATTCCCAAATGCCGGTATTTTATTTTTTTTGTAAGCGAGGCATCTATCAGGAAAACAGCGGACGGGACCGGATTTGTCGAGGAGGAATTGCAAACAGCCTGGGACATTGCCCGCATTCAGGATGAGAAAAAATTTACCATTGTGCCGGTGAGACTAAAAGACTGCGACCATGGTGACAACAGATTGTCCACATTCCAGCAGTACAATCTTTTTCCAGACTTTGAAAAAGGGCTTGATAGACTGGCCGTTAGTATAGGGGGGATTTCCCTGGCGGATGCAGAGGCTCGGGATAGAAGATCAGAAGATGAAAAATTGATTGGAAGTATTTTGGGTAAAGCAGGGATTCTGTCCTTTTCCGGTAACTATCAAAAAGCTTTTCATATGTATGAAACTGTAATAACTGTTGATCCTGAAAATCACGAAGCATGGTTCAACAAAGGGAACGTTCTTTTAAAGTTAGAGAAATATAAAGAAGCCATTTCCGCGTTTGATAAAGCCATCGAGATCAAACCGGACCTCCACGAAGCATGGTACCAAAAAGGAATTTTTCTCGATAATCCATGGACACAAGAGGAAGCCATTGCTGCATATGAGAAAGCAATCGAGATCGAACCAGACTTTCACGATGCATGGTACAACAAAGGGAATGCTCTCCGAAATTTAGAGAAGTATGAGGAAGCAATTCAAGCATATGATAAAGCCATCGAGATCAAACCGGACGATCACGAAGCATGGTTCCAAAAAGGGCTTGCTCTCAATGATTTTGGGAAACATGAGGAAGCCATTGCTGCATATGATAAAGCCATCGAGATCAAACCGGACGATCACGAAGCATGGGACAGAAAAGGGAGTGCTCTCCAAATGTTAAAGAAGTATGAGGAAGCAATTCAAGCATATGATAAAGCAATAGAGATCAAACCGGACGATCGCGAATCATGGTACAAAAAGGGATGTGTTCTCGAAAAGTTAAAGAAGGATGAAGAAGCGATTGAAGCATTCGGGAAAGCCTACGGGATAAAACATGACGATTTTGAAGCATGGTTCATCAAAGGGATTAATCTCAGACAAGCAGGATTTTATGGAGAAAAAGCAGATAAGGCGTTGAAGATAGCAAGGAGCAAATATGAAGCAAAGCAAACAATTAAAGCCAGAAGAGAAAAACCTGACAGGGGTCGTTTGAGAAAACGGAAAAAATTGAAAAAGGATTCATAAGCAAAATAAAAGCTAATCTATTGACCCCCGGTCGAGTCCCGGAAGCGAAAAACCGGCACACCCACCTGGTCAGCCTGTGATCAGAAAACCGGTTGACCTGGTGGGGGGTGACACCCCCCGGCGGAAATTTAACCGGCATCCGGGAGGCGCAGCGGCCCCGGCCACCCCTGGCGACGGCCCCAGGAGGCGCGCAGCGGAAGAAAACCAGTAAATGTAAAATTTTTGCACGGAAATGTAATTATTGATTTCGGCATGTAATATTTTTTCCAAATGTTCTGTTTTTGCGTCCCGATCCCGTCCGATCAAAACCGGCCGGGGCTACTGCAGGGGAATTCCTATTCATTTTTTGCATTCTACCGGATGAACGATAAATAGGTGTTATCCCTCACCATCTAATCCCAGCGACGCGGTTATAAGGCTTTTTGATTATTGACAACAGCGGTAGGAAAAGCTATACTTTCTAACCTCTTTAAACTAAAGGAGATTTGCAATGAAAAAAATATTAATTGCGATTATCCTGGGTTTTAGCCTCATGCTGCTCCAAGCCCAGGAAACTAAACTCGACCAAACCGAACCCTTGAATAAAAAAGCAGGAAGAGTAGTAAAACTAAAAAAAGTAATGACCATAACCGACAAACAGGGCGGTTTTTATTTCCGTATGCCCGGAAAATTGAGCGTCTCTTCAGACGGCTCTATTTTTTTTATGGACATGTCCCAACTGCTTCGCTTCGACAAAAAAGGCAAACTTTTGAATAATTACCGCAAGACAGGCCAGGGACCAGGTGAATTTGGAATGATGGCAAGTTATGTTTTAAACGGTGAAACGCTTATAGTTTTAAGCAAAATGCCTAACAAAATTATCTGGTTCGCCCTGGATGGCCGGTTGATAAAAGAATTCAGGATAAAGAAGTTCTCTTTTGGGAAGTTGCTTCTATTCCGGGATAGTAAATATTATTTTTTCAAACATGGCATTCCCTTCGTAAAAGGGAAAATGAAGATCATAGATGTTCCTTATAGCATTAGAGAATTTTCAGATGGTGACATGGCATATAAAAACTTGATCACATTCCCGGTAAAAAAATATGTTATGTCAAGGGGTGATGAGAGAAGGTCTTATAGCGTCGGAAAATTTGTAGCAAAAGTTTATAAAAACAGGTATTTGATCGTATCACACACACCTGAATATTTAATCAAAATATATGACGTGGCAGAAAATCGTATTATCAGGGTTTTCTCAAGAAAATATTCAAGAGTCAAATCAAAGAAAAAGAAAAAAACAACAGACAACTTAAGACCGAAATTGAAATATCAAAATGATATCCGGGATATTCTATCTTTTCAAGATAAGGTGTGGGCTATCACATCGACAGAAGACCCGAAAAAAGGCACACTGGTTGATGTTTTCGATCACGAAGGCAGCTACATAGATAATTTTTACATAAAGTTTAAAGGTAAGGTTTTGGGCTGCGATGAGAGAGGTATATTCATGATGGAAGAGAACAGGAAATCTGATTTTATAATAGTCAAATATAAAGTCAAACTTTAGGTTTTCCTGATAATTTCCAAAGATAGGTGAATTTGCAGCACCGCTAAATTGTCATCATTCCTCTTCATCACCACAACAGCTACATCTGCAACAACTATCACCGCACATTTCAACCATGCACGCGCAGACTTTAGTATTTGTCTCCTCACAGGTAACACAGCATGAACAGCCTTGTTTTTGAAGCTGGCTTAAGGGCAAGCTAATAATATCGATAATTTCAAATTGGAAAAGGTCAACTTCAGCATTTGAGTTATTGTGGATATTTTCTATAACCACGGTTTTTTTTTCCAGGTTGATTATCATGGGTGAGAAGATGAAATGTTTTTCCCTCATGGTGATTTCCAGGTTTCCGTTCTCTTCTACCACAGCCCATGCCACATTGGAATCGGGCAGAGTGATTTTGACTTTAACCTTGTTTACCAAAACTTCCGAATCTTTGGGATTAAGCTTAGAATCGACTTGATTCGCAAAGACTAACGCTGAAATAAGAATGAGAAAAAAGGTGAAGATAATTTTTTTAGACATGATGTTCTCCTTGTATTTTTGTTGAATTTTGTATGCCATAAAAAAGATTTCCTATCAATTTCTAAACCTCGAAGATTGATAGTAGCACAAAAAAAAGCAAAGGTCAACATCAAAACGTACAACCAGGGTTGTACGTTTGGCAGGAAAAATAAGGCGTTTATTATAGGCGTCTAAAATTCTGCTGAAAAATTGCCCGGGAGAAATCTACACCCCTTCCAGGATATATATAACCTGTGTGGTGGCTTCTTTCCAGGATTATAGAAAACGTCTGCCGGATGCCCCGGTGATCGAGACGGCGGTTGACTTGGTCGCACCGGCGACCGCCATCCGGGAGAGCGGCGCCGGTCCCGATCTGGACACCCAGAGGCCCCCTGGCCTCTGTCGATCAGACACCCCGCGTCGGACCGGTCCGCTGCGCAGCAGAAAACCAGTTAATGCAAAAATTTTAAACGAAATCAATTTTTTGACATTGTTATGTATTATTTTTCGCGAATGCGCTGTTTTTTCGTCTCGATCCCGCCCGACCAAAACCGGCCGGAGGTACTGCAGGGGAATTTTGATTTATTTTTTACATACCAAAATTTTCAACCGGCCCCCCTGGCGCCAGGGAGCCGGTCTTTTTTTCCAGGATATATACTACCGTAATGGCCTTTATGCGTCTTTTAGCTCGATCTTTTCTTTACCCAGTTGCTCAATCTGGTAAGCTTTGTCTTTCACCGTAAAACTTACGCAATATTCTATCTCCCTGACCTGCTGCCTAAGATCAAGCATGATGAACACATACCCTTTAGCTTTTAGCTCCTCGATCTTCCGGTTTACCTCGTCGCATTTATACGACGTGATGAAGCCATCTAAAACAATCGTTTTCGATTTTTCTGCTGCGTACTCGATGGCTTTTACTTCTGTTTCGGGCAGCATCCCCGCCGGTATGTTTGACCTGTTAGGAATGTAGAAAAAATCTCCCGCCGGTTCTACGCCGTTGATCTTGATGAAATTCTTCTCACACTTTCCAGATAGTGCATTGTATACTTGATCGGCAATACCTCCTTTGTCATCGATGGAATTAAATACAGCCAGTTTGCCCGCCGGTATGTCGATGGTCTTAAAACCTTTAAAGGCTTTCGCGCTTACCGGTTTGGGATAGATCGACCGACTAAAGAGTATATAACCGCCCGCGAAAAGAAGCACTATCCAGAACAATTGCACCACCAAACCTAAACCGAAATATGCCGGCAGGCTGGGTTTAGCGTAGAAGATAAAATCGCCGTCTTTTAGGAAAGATACGACTTTAGGGTTTCCTTTGAGCTTATTATCGTAATAAAAACGTAAAAAACCTTTCTGCTTATCCATGCAATCTTTGTAAAACCTTAAGTATTCGTTATACCCTTTTGAACCTAATTCATTATTTACAGATCTATAGAAAGTTATTGGGTTTATTATACTCCAAATATAAAAACGTTTTACGTTTTTTTCGATCTTTTCAATCATATTCATTTCTATACCCTGTACCTTTGGAAACCCAATATTCCAATATTGTTCGGTCAAGACTCTGTTTGTTTCTGCTCTATCTTCTATTGTTTTAGCTTCATTGCTTTTTTGATAAATTGACTTTTCATATTCTGTCAATATTTTCAGCTTTTGGATTTCTTGAACGTATCTTGATATTGTGTTATTGATTGCGGTATTTGATATTGATACACCTAATATCTCAGGCCCTAAAAGAACGACAATCATCCAGAACAAAAACGATATTATTGCACCGAATAATGTATTCCTGATAATTCCACAAATAGTCCCCACTCCCATTGAAAACAGCAATGCTAAAAGGGCCACAAAAAGAAACATAAAGAGATTGGTTAGCTCTTGACCTAAGCTTACCTCGTTAGAATCAAACTGAATATAAATACTCAGACCCAAAATTATAAGGAAGCTTGACAGCAGCACAATCCTGGCAAAAATAATAGAACTATAAACCTTTAATTTACTGTGGGAGTTGAGTAAAAATTTCAGATTTTTTTTTGGTCGGAAAGTAAAAAAACTCCACACTAATACATAGAGACTACCAATCACCAATAGAAGCCATGATGTATCAAGTTTCCCCAATGATTCAAATATAGTGGCATCTTTTTGAGGCTTACTTATTTTCAACCTTACGCCACTATCTATAAAAACATCCAGGTCCCCAAAAGATGAGGAGTTGAAGTATAAAGCAAAACAGGGTGAAGGTTCAACCAATACTCTGATTCCGTAAAATCCATATTGAGTATAACTTACAAATCGTTCTAAACTGCTTCTCTCGATTTCCAAAAACTCTGTTCGACTATTAAGCTTCGATTTAAGGTTAACCATGCCTATTTGCAATATTACAGCATTCATAATTAGAAGAATTATAAAAAACAAAGAAGTAATCTTTATATTCTTCCTAAATTCATTTTTTATTAAATCAATCATTTTGCCTCCAGATGGTATTGTACCAAAATTTAAAGATTTTTCAAAAAAAAAAGTTTCATCTGGTTATTTTTTTGACAAAAAGCTTACATTTGGTATAATTGTAGCAGGAGTAATTATTATGAAAAAAAACAAGATAAAAAAAAAATTAGTCCTTAATAAAAGGATAATCTCTCACCTACAAGGAAAAGAATTAAACTTGATCAAAGGCGGAACCTTATTGACTGCTGAAACATGTGCGAAATGTGGCACTGCAAGTTGTTCAATTGCTATAAACTGCTGTGGGCCAACAGTCCCGAAAGCTGAGAAGGACGGCCAGGGTTAACCATCAACTTGACAACCGGCATTATTCCCGTGGTATAATACCAGTCTTAGGAGGAATCATGAAAAAGAAAAGATTTATCAAGAGATTAGCCTTAAACAAAAAGACCATATCCAGTTTAAACCACGATGAAATGAAATCTATAAACGGAAAATCCGCGGTTTGGGTTTGTTCTGAAAGCTGTTCTGCTGTTTGGATTTGCTGTCAACCACCACCCAAAGCGATCGAACAGGGATAAACCGGCCTTTTCAGGAAGCCGCAGCGGGTAAAAGAGCCGGTCTTTTTTCTTCCCGGTGATCGACCGGGCCGTAGCGACCCCAGCCCCAGGAGCGACCGGCACACGGTCAGAAAAAAAAAGCCGGGCAGCCCCGCAGGTACTGCCCGACCCAGAAACACTAAAAACTTTATTTAATACCAAGGTAGGTGTGGTGCTTAACTTTGCGGGAGGCGCAGGGCCGGGTGAGAGGCGTTCAACACCCGGCCACCGGCACCCCGTAGTCTAATACAAGGGCAAAAAAGGCCGGGCGACCCGTCGGGAAGGGCCGCCCGGTTGTCACGCTTACCTGATAAATCAAAGAAGGTATCAGAATGGCTTTCCGGCGGTATGTTAAAGGTCAGGCGACCCCCGAAGGGGCCGCCCGGTTTTACCTTGCTTGCTGATAACCTTTAAGGTAAAACGGCCAAATGAAAACTTTTCCATCACTTATACGCTCCTGCACTTCGTTTTTTTACGTATTCCCCATATAATCCGGGACGCACCAAAAAAAATTCCTCAAATTTACTCTCGAATTCTTCAACGCCATTAAAACCCAGCTTCCTGGATAATTCCTCAATATTTGAATCCGGGTTCTTATCGAGGCTGTGTACAGCCCTTGATAATCGTTCACGCTCCAAAAAACAGCGTAAAGCTCTATATTTATTTGTTCCGAATAGGCTTTGCAGCAGGACAAAAAATGTGTCCATTTCTTCTGCTGTTTCTTTTATGTCGCGGCTCAAATAATTATCATCACTGCGTTTAAATAAAAATTCTACTGCCCGTTTAGTTATGCCGTTTTTTTTCATTTTTCATCTCTATTGCTGTTGGGTTATCACGCCATAATGGTTCTACACTTGCTCTCTTGTATAACTCTGCAAAACCTTTCTTTGCTGCACTAACTCTACCGTATTTGTGATAGCTCATTTCTTCGCCTTTAAATGTTACCAGGAAAACTTTTCCAGCAGCAGCCGAAAAAGCTACGCAGCAATAACTAAGCCCGAAGCAATCATGATTTTCCAGCTTGTCAACATAGAATGTATCGTTCATTGCTCACTCCTGATAAAATTAAATGCAAGATAAAAAGAATTACCGGTATTAATTTTAAAACACCGGGGGCTATTGAAAAACGCCCTATCAGCGTATATAATACCAACATGAAAAACATAGACCTCATTGACATCATTAGCGACCTCCCTGCAATGATATTCCGTTTTCGGGGAAATGTCAAGAAAAAAAATAAAATTTTTTCCGTTTTTGAGAACTAAGTGAATTATGAGTAACGATGACTTAAAAGAATTTGCCGAGCGACTAAAAAAAGTCCGGGAATCTTTAGGCTTTAACCGGCTCAACTTTGGCAAGAGCATCGGCATATCAAAAAGCGTGTACTCCAATATCGAAGCAGCCATCACAAAGCCGACGTTCCCCCTTTTCCTGAATATATCGAGAGTCCACAACGTCAACTTGCGTTTTCTGCTGCACGGTGAAGGGGATATGTTTCACCAGGAGTTAGACGCGGACGTTAAAGAAATGCTTGAACTTTTCGAGGTTCCCGCGATAAGATTGCAGGTAATGTCAGATTTTAACCGAGCGAAAGAAGTTTTTAAACCGCTAATAAATTTTGAATGAAGCCCACCGGGTATCCGGTGATCGAGATCGAGACGGCGGTGGACCGGGCCGCTGCGGCCACAGCCCGGAAAGCAGCGCAGCAGGAAAAAAAGATCACCTATTATATGAATTTAAAACACACGATATTTTAATTAAATCGCTCTCCTGGACGCACTTTTTATGAATAAATATAATAAAATCCCCTTTCCGGAAATCAGCTTTATACATATTGTGTTATTTTTTCAATTTTTGTTTTTCCGGAACTGTAAAATAAAGGGACGCATTTCCCATAAAAGAGACCACAGCGGGGCACACTTTGATTCTGAGACGTTTTAAGGGATTTTTAATGCAATCTTATGAGGCGTGCCGTAAAAATCGTTTCTCGTGGATTCTGGAAGGCTTGTTTTTTTCGACCGGCCCCTTCCGGGGGGTGTGGGGGGTGCCACCCCCCACCAATAATAAAAACCACCGGCACAGATACCCGTTGATCGAAATCGAGAAGCCGGTTGACCGGGCCGCAGCGACCCCAGCCCCAGGAGCGACCAGGTAACCAGGTAGACCGAGAAATTTGTAATAGGGCTTACCTACCCTAAAAATCAAAAGCCTGTCTGCCTGCAAAACTTTTTTAGTGTGATACACGTTTACGGGCGAAACGTTCAGACGGCTATTTTGTTTTTCTCGTGTTTCACGAGAAGAACAAAATTGCCTATGCTTTTCTATCGTCTTTTTATGGCCTTCCCTAACGGGGAGCATCATGGAAATGTACAGGATTGCCGGAATTGATGGAAAACTCCGCCGGTCAAAAAATAAAAGACTCCGCCCGGCAAAAAAGCCAGTCGGTGAAAAACGATTTTATCTAAGTGAGTTTCCCACAATTTCTTGCAAAACTCGAATGGAAGTTGTTTTGCACAATCCTTTGAAAACTCTCAAATTGATGTTGAGTTTTCAACATTCCCACAATGCATCTTATCGCCTCAAAATGACTGATTGATGCAAAACTTGAAATGATGATGTTTTGCACAATCCTTTGAAAACTCCGCCGGTCGAAAAATAAACGACTCCACCCGACAAAAAGCCAGCCGGTAAACAACGCTTTTCAATTATGTGAGTTTTCAACATTTTTTCGGCTATTTTTTGACACACATAAATTTATACCAAAATCCAAAAAGACCAAAAAAAAAACAACCCTCAGCAATATCTTAGCCCTTCCCGCCCCGCCGATCCCCCTGGCCCCCTCCCTCCATGCCTACCTCATTTTTTCCTTTTCTCTCTTTTCCTTTTCCCTATCCTTCTTTTTATCCCTCAGTCTTTACCTCTTTTTTCCTGCCCTTCCTTTTTTTTTCTTCCCTATCCTCTTTTTTATCCGCCTAAATCCTCTCTAAAATTCCCCGTTTTTTACCAAAATTTCCCCGACCTCCCAACAAAAAAAACAACAACCCGCTACCGCTCACACATATGCAGTCCTTTGGACGTGCCGGGATCACGCACCCGGCCAGAAAAACCGCATCAATAAAGGTTTTACATGTTACAAAAAAAAATCACCAAATAATATTTAAGTAATATTTTTTCTTGTAGATGCTTTGCTATCAATCGTTTTCAGATATTATAAAAATAATACTCTTTTTTCGATTTTGCGGGAGAAAAAGCCGACCGGCCACCCTGACAAAACCAACACAACCACCGACCAGCCCTCAACCATCAAACCCTACAGCAACACCACCACTCCACCGCCAGGGGGCGCAGCGGCCAAAATTCCCCATTTTTTACCCTTCATTTTGATTCTTCCTTTTTGACCTTCTCTCGATCTTCGATATTTTTTTTATCTCCTGTTTTCTCTTTGCTCTTTATCTTTCGTTTTCTTCTTACATCGATCTTTTTATTGATACCCACCCTGTTTTAACTGTCTGTTTTCTTCTCTCTCAAGTTACCCTTTTCTAATCCTTATCCCCTCTTAAAAGCTTACCCGTTTTTATCTTATACATACACCTGTCTATCATTCATACGTTCCTAAAATTCCTACAGACCATCGCAACCTTTCAGGTTGCACGATTGCCGCCGATACATGCACTATAAAACGCTTTACGGTGTTTTTTACTTTTTGACCGGCATCTAAAAGCAGCCGGTTTTTACCCGGCTAACATGGCCTATAGTGTTGATATATCTTGCTATAGGCAGCCGGTTTTTTGCCGGTCGCTATTTTATAAGGTTTAGCGGCGACAGCTCGTAGAAAAAAAACCGGCCACCGGGAGCCGCCAGGGGCCGGTCCGACCTGAACCGGGAAACGGTCCAACACGCCGCCGGAAGTTTTCCCGGATGGCTTCCCGGTGATCTCACTGGACGAAACCTATCCGTTTTTGTTGGCTATTTCAGGCACAGTGCAGCAGTACCAAATATAAGAGCAACTTGTCTTTCCGTCCGTATTACAATCACACGTCTTGAGCTCACTACCTCCCTTGATGACCCTGCTTTCGTGGTCCTGAAGTTTTGAGATGGTCTCTTTTTTCAGCGATAATTTTGTTATCAGTCTTTTTTTCATGTTTTACTCCTGAAAAATAATTGTCTCACAGGTTGAAATTTTTTCAAATACACATTATAATTTAATATCACCGTCAAATCAACGCAGGAGTTTACAATGACAAAATACATAGCCGCCTTTTTAATCGCCCTGGTATCATTAAGCAGCAGCCTTAAAACTGAAATGCTGGCAGTGCTGCCGGAGGTAAACAACGCCAACATGATGGACATTTCCGGCAGCGAGCTTTACATCATGGATAATGAGCAGATCAAGGTATATTCACTTAAAGATTACCGGTTCCTGCGTAAATTCGGCCAAAAAGGAGAAGGACCGGGAGAACTTTTATCCTTCCCGGAGGCCCCTTTTACCATGATTGTCCATGAGGAAAAAGTTATCCTTAATTCAGTTTATAAAGCGATCATCTACGATAAATCGGGCAAAATGATAAAAGAGGTAAAATTTGCCCCCTTCTGGTTGGTTGAAGCCAATCCCATAGGCAAAAACTACGCTGCCACAAAAATAAAGTGGATTGCTCGAACTTTAAACGCCTGGACCTGGATTCTCGATCCCGGTATGAAAGAGATCAAAAAAATATACGAAACCGATCTTCCCAGCAGCTATAAAACAATGAAATTCCCCATACCTTTGCTGTGCACGTTTGCCCGCTGCGCTAAAGATCGAATTTTTATATTCGACCAGCAGAAAGACAAGATCAAGGTTTTCGACCCGCAGGGAAACCCGCTGCCGGACATAAAGTTTCCATACGAACCAATAATTACAACCGATGCTTTCAGGGAAAAAGTGAATTACGCCATAAAAACCCACCCGGTGTACAAACACCTCCCACCTGAATTAATGAAAAGGTTTTATACCCCGGACGTGCTGCCGGTGTTTAGAGAGTGCCGGGTAATAGGCGACCGGCTTTATATCCAGACCTACAGGCAGAAAGGAGATTTAAGCGAATTTCTCATTATTGATTTTTCCGGAAAATTGATAAAAAAGTTATTTCTTCCCGGAACCGATAGGTTGCAACTGCGTTTAAATCCAGGTTCAACCTTTGCTTTTCAAAACGGTAAATACTACTATCTGGTAGAGGACCTGGATGAAGAGCAGTGGGAACTACATGTAATGAATGTAGATTGATTTTGTGGTATAATAAAAGCGACTTTAACTTATGAAATTTCCAAAGCCCCCCCGCTCCCTGGCAACTACGACCGCCAGGGGCCGGGGGTGTCCCGGAAGAAACGAAGCCGGGCCGGTTATTTCTTTTTAGGATAAAAACCGGCACACTCGATCTACCCCCGGAAACAAAATCTGAAAATTCATAGAATTAATAAAACCTTCAATAAAATTGATTTTTTACATGGTTTTTGCTATAATTGACTACGAAATGACTGAAAAAACTAAAATTTCTGTTTTTAAAGGCAAAGAGATCAGGAAAACCATTCATAACGACGAGTGGTGGTTTTCGATCATTGATGTAATCGAGGTTTTAACAGGTAACAAAAGACCCAGGAAATACTGGAACGACCTGAAAAAAAAATTGGTAGAAGAAGGTTTTTTTGAGTTGTCCGAAAAAATCGGACAACTGAAATTACTTTCCAGTGATGGAAAACTATATAAAACCGATTGTGCCAATACGGAAACTATGTTTCGCATAATCCAGGGTATACCTTCTAAAAAGGCAGAGCCTTTTAAAAGGTGGCTGGCAAAGGTCGGTTATGAAAGGGTGCAGGAGATAGAAGACCCGGAACTTGCCACCAAAAGAACCAGGGCGTTATACAAAGCTAAAGGTTATTCGGACGACTGGATAGAAAAGAGAATGAGAGGCATTGCCATCCGGGAAGAGTTAACCGATGAATGGCAGAACCGCGGAGTCGAAGAATATATCGAATATTCGATCTTGACCGCGGAAATATCGAAAGCGACTTTCGGCATGACTCCATCGGAATACAAAGCATTAAAAAATCTAAAGAAAGAGAATTTAAGAGACCATATGACCGACCTGGAATTAATCTTCACTATGTTGGGCGAAGCGGCGACGACAGAAATTACCCACAGCATAGATGCTCATGGTTTTGATGAAAACCTCAGCGCTTCCCGGCAGGGCGGCGAAGTTGCCGGTAAAGCTCGTGAAGACCTGGAAAAAAAGAGCGGGAAAAAAGTTTCTACGGGAAACAATTATCTCACTGAACCCCAGGGGAAAAAATTGACAGGTAAAAAGAAATAGCAACCGGCACACCCGACCGGGTACCGGGAGGGGCCGGGGGCGGCCCCGATCTGGACCCGGTGACGGTTGCCATAGCCCACGCCAGGGGGCCGGTTATTTTTACCACACCATAACCGGGTAAAAAGGAAAGGATTATTTGCTTACCCGTTCTCTAAGGGTTTTACCGGCTTTAAAAACCGGATAATTTTTTTCCGGTATGGTTATGGATTCTTTGGTTTTCGGGTTGATACCCTGTCTTTCTTTTCTTTTTACGGTTTTAAAAGTGCCGAATCCGGGAAGGGTTATTTTTCTTCCGGCATCCAGTTCAACCGCTATGATTCCTTCGCCGGGCGTGGCGTCAAAAATTGCATTGACCACTTTTCCGGCGGCAACCAGGGTCAATCCGGTTTTTTTGGCTAATTTTGAGATAAATTCTGTTTTGTTCATCGTTTATATACTCCGTACTTGATATGTTTACTAACAGCCCATTTTATTCTTAAAGCAAAAAAAAATCAACCGGTTGGAGCTTTTTAGATTTCTTTTTCCCGGTAATTCGGGTCAAATAAAACCCTCCTGGCGATGACCGGGGGCGGCCCGGTCGAGTCCCGGAAGAAACAAAACCGGGCCGGTTATTTCTTTTCAGGATAAAAACCGGCACACTCGATCAGCCACCGGGAGGGGCCAGGGGGCCGGGCCGGTTTCCCGATCAGAACGTCACGCCGGATCCGGAAAAAGATTTTTTCCGGTGGGGTTTTCGGTTTTTTTTTGAGACACTACGCCCCGCGGCGGTGATTTTTCCGGAGGTGGGATTTTGCTCTCACACACTATATGTGGGAAAAATCGCTGATTTTGGGGGTAGAAAAAAGGGCCGCTAGTGTGCGGGGGCTGAGAATGCGCCTGTAGAGCGGGTTTTGTTTTTCCATTTGGTTTACATAATCGAGCATATCCCACTTATCCCGACGTAAACACTTTTTCCGGTTTTTCCTTCTAATTCTCAAAACCGCCCCATTCACCGCCATGATACCACGATCTTTTTTTGAAAACAAGTGCTTGAAGATTTTTTTTATTTCGTATATAATGCGTGATGGATTATAGGAAACGATTAAACGGGATGGATTTGCCGGAACTCGAAAAAGCAGCCCAAAAATTAAACGTCCGGGTGAGTTTGGTTAAAGCTCCCGGTCGGGCAGGTTTAACCAGGAAAGCGGAATTGATAGAGGCGATCTTAGAATGCCCGGAAAAAGATATAAAAAAAGCCCTGGGGCCGGACTGGTGGCAGAAACACAAAAAACCTGTTTTCTATGTCGGTTTATTTGGGGCGATTGCCAGTATTATCGCTCTTGTTTTAACTTTATGGTTTAATCATACTTCTTCCGAAAAGCAAGAAAAAAATACTAAGAAGATAGAAAATTTAGAACAAATTATTGCATTGAAGATCAATGACCCGGCAACAGTGCAAAGATTCAGAGAAGAACATGAAAAAAAGCTTGCCGCCATGGAAGAAACTTTAGAAAAACTGACAACAGGGGGTAAAAAGGCCAGGGAGGAAGCTTTAAAAGCTTTAAGAGAAGGGTATTATACTAAAGCCCGGAAGTTGTTTGAAGGGATACGAAAGAGAGAAGAAGAAAAAGAAAAAGAACATGCCATTACTGCCAGAAACCTCGGTGATCTTGATTTTCTTGAAAGTGACTTTGAGGGAGCGTTAGCCTACTATTTAAAAGCTGAAAGCCTCGACCATGAAAGTCACGAAACGTTTTTTAGCAAAGGGCTTGCTCTCTATTATTTAGGGAAGTTTGAGGAAGCTATTGCAACATATGAGAAAGCAATAGAGATCAAACCGGACTATCACGAAGCATGGTACAACAAAGGGATTGCTCTCGGTGATTTAGGGAAGTTTGAGGATGCCATTGCTGCATATGAGAAAGCAATCAAGATAAAACCGGATAAGCACGACGCATGGAACAACAAAGGGACTGTTCTCGATTATTTAGGAAAGTATTATGAAGCCATTGCTGCATATGAGAAAGCAATCAAGATCAAACCGGACGATCACGACGCATGGCACAACAAAGGGATTGCTCTCGGAAAGTTAGAGAAGTATGAGAAAGAGATTGCAGCATATGATAAAGCAATCCAGATAAAACCGGACTCACACATTGCATGGTGCAACAAAGGGAGTGCTCTCGAAAAGTTAGGAAAGTATTATGAAGCCATTACAGCATATGAGAAAGCAATCAAGATCAAACCGGACTATCACGAAGCATGGTACAACAAAGGGGTTGTTCTTAAAAAGTCAGGGAAGTATTATGAAACGATTTCCGCATTTGAAAAAGCCATAGAGATCAAACCCGACTATCACGAAGCATGGAACAACAAAGGGGTTGTTCTCAATTATTTAGGAAAGTATTATGAAGCCATTGCTGCATATGAGAAAGCAATCAAGATCAAACCGGATAAGCACGAAGTATGGTTCAATAAAGGGATTGCTCTCGGTGATTTAGGGAAGTTTGAGGATGCCATTGCTGCATATGAGAAAGCAATAGAGATCAAACCGGACTATCACGAAGCATGGTACAACAAAGGGATTGCTCTCGGTGATTTAGGGAAGTTTAGGAAAGCAATCAAGATCAAACCGGA
>JAGLSW010000305.1 GCA_023135565.1 Candidatus Aminicenantota bacterium
ATCGCAGCCTTGCTTTTTCATTCTCGTCTAACATCCAGTGCATATGCCCCAGGCTTTGAAGCGTGTTTGCCTCGCCCAGCGGGGCATTTAGATAGCGGGAAATTTCCAATCCCTGCTCATAATATTCGCGGGCTTTTTCATGCTCGGATAAATTTTTGTGCATTTCCCCCAGGCTCTGCAGTGTGTTTACCTCTCCTGCGCGATCCTGTATGTCCCGGAATATGTTTAGACATTCCCGGTAGTGCTGCCCGGCGCTTTTAAGATCATCCAGCATACGACGCACTTCCCCCAGTCTGTGAAGGCAATTGGCCTCACCTTCCCGATAACCGATCTCCCGGTAAAACATTCGTCCCTTATCGTAACAAACGACAGCTTCTTTATATTTATAACTTTTTCGCAGTTCTTCACCCTGGTCGTACAGCTTTTTCGCTTCCAGGTACTTTTCTTTTTCTTCTTTCTGCCACTTGCCGAAAAGGGCACACTTATCCATAAGATAATTGCTCCCCACAGCGTCCCGGTACATTTTTGCCGGCACTATGGCAGCCGCTAAAATAAACTCTCCCCTCTCTTTTTGCCCCTTTAATTCGGATTCTACAGCAATATAGAGCAGGGAACCGCAGGTTTGAATGGTTTCGAGTTTGTTCTCTTTTATCAATCCGCCGTTGGCTTTTTCGATTTTTTCCAGGTATTGTGCGTCATCGTCCCGCCAAGCTTTTAATATAAGTTCGAAAAGTTTCTTTATAGATTCCGCCTGCACCGGGGATTCCTTTTTTGATGCGTTTTCCACATCTTCTTGAGAAAAACCGGGCCGGGAACAGAAAATAAAAAGCAAACCCAGGATAATAACGATAAATAAATTATATTTTTTTGCTTTCACTGCCGCCTCCTTATTCGCCTATCTTCCGGTTGGATACAAATACGATGCGACTGCCGTCGGGCGAATAGACCGGGTCCGCCAGATACCCGCCGTAAGTTACCTGCACCGCTTCTGTAAAATGGTCTCCCCGGCGCAGCCAGATCTCGCTGCCTATTCCTTTCTCGATGGAAAATAATAATTTCGTACCGTCCGGGGAAAGATAGGGCAGCCAGCGGTAAGAAGCAAAATAAGTAATCCGCTGCCGCTGCTTCGTCCCGGCGTCTACTTGCCAAATCTCTACTATGCGGCGGTTTTCTATGGTGGGTTCCAAAGCGGATAAGGCCTGGAGCTTGCCTGCCGGGCCCAGCATCGCCGTTTCCAGGGCCGGTGTTTTAGTAAAAATAATAGCACGACTGTCTTTCGTCCAGGTTAGGACGCTAATCAGGCTTTCGTCTTTCAAAATCTCTTCAACCTTCCCCGCAGCCTTCTTTTTGCCCACTTTCACTACCCGCAGGGTGTTCTTCGCCCGGAAAAGGATTTTTTTACCATCGGGCGACCACAACAACTGCGAAACCTCGCCGCTGACCTTTACCGGCAGTTGGATTTTTTCGCTAACTTTGTCTTTCTCTAAGGTCAGCAGCCACAGTTGGTCGCCGTCTTTCACCCGGCGCACATAAACGATCTTCCTGCAGCCAGGAGACCAGCAGGGACTAAAACAATCGCCACTGTCCGTGAGAGAGGAGATGATCTCGAAAGTATTGCCATTCATCAGGAAAAGATTCGCCCGGTCTATCCGCCCCCTCTCTAAATACTCCCTTACCTGGTCCCGGGTGGGAGCTTCACCATCTATGATCGCCTTAAGAGTTTTTCCGAAAAAAGAAAAAATACCGCTGCCGGGTCCTGTTATCTCCAGCACCGCGCCCGGCGCTAAACCACGAGGCTTTACCCGGTAACGAACCACATATTTCCCCGCCGGGACATTATCCTTCAACAGCAGGTGAATCTCGATCTGCCGCTTTTTGGCGCAGTGGTCTTTAAAATCACCTATTTTTTCGTTGTCCCTGATAGGCGTCCATTCCAGCCAGCAGGGTTCGTGTTCCTCCACTTTGCCGCTGCCGTTCTCATCCTTTACGATTTGTAGTTCAGCGCTTCTTGCCCCCGGCGGCAGGGTAATACGAATGGTCAACGTTGTGCCGGGGGTAATCGCGCCGTTGGGTTCCAGGGTGATACCGCCCCATACCGGCAGCGCCAACAAAATAATCATAATCAATTGAATCGTAAAACTGCGTTTTTTCATTTTATCACCTCCTCCTTTATTTAAACTCGAAAATAGAACTATAACCCAGGATTTCGATTGTCCCGATTTGGGCCTTCTTTAAAATCAAAAGTTTATACGCCTGCTGCCCACTCTTTTTTTCGATAAAAACCGCATAGACCATGATCTCCTTGTCGTTCTCTCTTAATAACCACATCTTATAGTCACTTCCAGGCAGGCGATCCGCTAAGATTTCAACCCCCGGCTGCCCGGCTGCGCTGCTTGCTGCTTCCAACCGCACTGCCGGATAATGGTTCGATTTAAGCAGGATGCCGTAATTAAGCGGGATAGTAAACAACTGCACCAACACCACTACCACCATCAACAAAAGCAGCAAATCGTAAAAAAACCGGGGCAGGACGCACCGGTAGGTTTTAAACAGGGCTGCCGCCTTTTGTTTGAGAGTAAGCGCCGCATCCGCTTTTGAGGGTTTTTCGTCCTCTTTGCTCCCTTTCATGCGCTGCCTCCGCTTCACCATAGAATAAAGCAGCACAGCGGAGACGGCGGTAGAAAGAACCAGCAGCACATAAAAATGCGTCAGCTTCGCTTTGTTCACCGGATTCCCGTTTAACATCCAGGTCCACAGGTCGGCAGTGGTTTTTTCAAAGGGCTTATAAAAAACCGCCGGTTCCGCTTTGTCCAGCAGCAGGCCGGAGAAAGCAAAAGGCGAAGTAAATAGAGGAATCACGAAAAACAAAAAAATCAGTGTTAAAACTAAAACGGAAGTATAATAGGTTTTCGATATAGCTACTGCTTTTTTCTCTTTGGCCCGGGCCTCGAAATGGAGGAAAACCGCCGCCAGTATAAAAAAGAAGATAAAATAATAAAACCGGCTGAAAATCGTTGAAAAGAGCGCATACAGGGTGGAAAGCACGAATTTCCCCCCGGAAATCAAATAGCTCTCAGCGGCAGGTTCAACCATGGAAATTCCCAACATCCTATCATGGGCATATTCTGCCAGGAAACCGGTGGCATAGAAAAATACCGCAAAAGATGCCAGGGCGGCGAAGAAATTTTTTACCTTTTCAACCATCGTTCACTCTCCTGTATTATTTATTTCCTAACAAAATTATAGTTTAGCAAATAGGAACACCTTTTGCAAGCCCATAAAACAAAATGCACCTGCGCATCTCCAATGTTCAGGTGTACCTCGGCATTGTTCACGTGCACAATGAAAATGTTCATGTGCACATAATAAAAGTCACCTTTATTTTTTGAAATAGGCATGTTGGGTGAAGGCCCTTCGCTCCTACCGGGATCTGTCCTGAGTAACCGGGTTTTCCCCAAAACTGGATAGTTACAACAGCCCGTATTGAAAAAAATGCCTGTTTATACTATACTCTTTTTATGATAAAAAAAGCAAAACGCTATTTCAATACATCAGGCCCCAACATACCTGGAAGACATTATACCCTGAAACGGGAACATTTAATAAAAAAGGGCTGCGAATTGGTGAAAGATGAACGTTACTTTACTATCTGGGCACCGCGGCAGACGGGCAAAAGCACCTATTTCAGGCTGCTGGCCGTGGAATTAGAAAAAAATGGGTATGAGGTGGTTCATACGAACCTGGAAAATTTTAAGAACGTGAGCGAACACGATTGCGTCAAGTTTCTATCCAACGAATTTAAAGCCGGTCTTAATATCGAAATCACATCGAGAAATTTCGCTATGTTCCATGATGAACTGAAACGTATCGAAGATCGAAACATCGTTTTTATTATCGACGAGATAGAGGGTTTGAATGAAGACCTCCTCGGCCAGTTTCTTCATACTATCAGGAATCTTTACCATTTTAGAACCGAACACTGCTTGAAATCGGTTGTTTTGGTGGGGGTGTCCAATATCGT
>JAGLSW010000306.1 GCA_023135565.1 Candidatus Aminicenantota bacterium
GAAGCTCCGTAAGTGTTTAGCAAACGGGCATTCGAGAACTCTGAGGGACTTGCCTCCGGCGGCCCTGCCGGGTGACGCCCCCAATAAATTGAAGCTGGGGGCCAGCGGCATACCGCACCTATGTAAAAGTTTGATCAAAACTTTTGTTAAGCGATACGCTTCTCTGCACAAGAAACGTTCCTCATAGGCTGCTGCCGCACCGCGGCTCATACCCTGCCCACGTGGTGGGCCGCCGTGGGGTTACCCTGTTCCTCCGACGGTGATGTGGGACAACTTCACCGTGGGGATGCCGACTCCTACCGGCACACTCTGACCTTCTTTGCCGCACGTCCATTTGCCGTCGCTGATGACCAGATCACTGCCGACCATGGTGATGCGCTTCAGTATCTCAGGCCCGCTGCCGATCAGGGTGGCTCCTTTGATGGGATAGGCGATTTTGCCTGCTTCTATCATGTAACCTTCGGTGACGGAAAAAACAAAATCACCTGAACTAATATCCACCTGGCCGCCGGAAAAACTTTTGGCATAAACCCCCTTTTTTACGCTTTTAAAAATCTCTTCGGGGCTGTATTTCCCGGCCTTCATATAGGTGTTGGTCATGCGCGGCATGGGGGCGTGACGAAAAGACTGCCTGCGCCCGTTTAAAGATGGGCTTTTGAAAAAATTACCGGTTATCAGATCGAACATATACGTCCTGAGTATGCCGTCCTCGATGAGAACGGTTTTCCCGGTGTCGCTGCCTTCATCGTCTACATTAAGGGAACCCCGGTACGCGGGTAGATCCCCCTGGTCGATAATAGTGCATTGGTCTGCCGCGACTTTTTGCCCGATCATGCCGCTGAAAGCAGAACTGCCACGGTAATTGAAATCCGCTTCCAAAGGATGTCCGATGGATTCGTGCAGCAGTATGCCCGATTCCCCGGCGCCGAGCACTACTTCCATCTCACCGGCAGGGGCGGGTTTGGCTTCGAGAAGAACTAATGCCTGGTTGACTGCTTCCTCTGCCACCTGTTCCGGGGACTTTTGGTCGTCGAAGTAGGACAAACCGACCCTGCCCCCGCCGCCCTGGGAACCTCTCTCTCTCCTGTTGTTTTTGTTCAAAACTACGGAGACCGAAAACCGCAGCAGGGGACGAATATCGAAAGCTTCTGCGCCTGTGGAGTTCAGGATGAAAATCTTTTTAATATTCTCCACCAGCATAACTTCTACTTTCTCCACGTAGGGGGAGAGAGAAAAAGCTTTCGCTTCAGCTCTTTTCAGCAGGTCGATTTTTTGGGCCGCGGCTTCGTCGATAGAAGCGGCGCAGTCGTAAAAGTTGTGTTTTCCTTCACTGTCGCCGGTTTGCAGCGGTTTGCCGGAACCGGCTATGCGCGAAGCGTCGGCTGCACATTGACCGATATACTTTTCTTCCAGGTTTTCGGTATACGAAAAGCCGGTATTATTGCCTTTGACCACACGTATTCCGGCACCGGAAACAAAAGAGGAAGAGATGTCGGATATGATTCTTTCGCTGAGCCGGTAGCCCTTAGCTGCGGTGTCCTCTATGTAGATATCGGCAAAATCACCGGTGCCCTGTAAAGGACCGCTGATTATTTTTTTTAGTTTTTCAACGGCAGGCAGTCCCTGCTTGTAAAACATTTCTAAAATTTCTTTTTTCATTTTTTCACTTTGCATCGCCTTTTATAACAGGGGACGACGCCCTTACAGGATAATATCACAAATAGAGAGAGTATGCAATTAACGGGCATTTGAAAAATCTGAGGGACTTGCCTCCGGCGGCTCCACGTGCGTGGGGTGGCGTTAAGCCGCTGCGCGGCAGGGTTTTCACTACCATGAAATTATTTTTTGCCTCCGGCGGCCC
>JAGLSW010000307.1 GCA_023135565.1 Candidatus Aminicenantota bacterium
CGGAGGCAAAGTAATTTCATGGCAGTAATAGTAGAGTTTAAGATCATAAAGCAATGTGTTCCCGGTTCTGCTTGAGCCACTCTTCTAAAAATAACAGCAGCCAGATAGGTCCGGGTTCGTTGACCGCGATTAGTTTTTTTACCATCCTGGGGCGAAACAACTCGAGCACCCGCGATTCGCTGCTCAACAACCTCTCCGTAAGCACATCCTGCAAAGCATCTTTGGAAGAAAACCAGTTGAACAAAGGTACGGCAAATCCCATCTTTGGCCGCCTGACAAACTCTTCGGGATAATATTTTCGCATCAAAGTTTTTAACAATAATTTCCCTTCGAACTTGCCGTCCTCCTGCGGCGCAATATTCACCGCCTGTGGCAGCCCGGCGGCAAATTCTACCACTTCTTTGTCTACTAATGGGGTTCTTACTTCCAGGCTGCTCATCATACTGGCTGCGTCTACTTTGGTCAATATGTCATAGGGCAGGTAAGTCTTAAAATCTAAATACTGCACTTTGTTGGTGAGATCGTAATGCGCCGTTTTAGCAAAATCCGCTTCTAAAAAATCCAACCGGAAATCCAATTTCTCTAAATACTCTCCGCGCCATAACATTTTCCTTCTTTTTTCATTTATATATTGGATGAAACTTAACCAGTTCGTTAAAGTAGGCAGCCGCCGCGGATAGCGGTTGGGCCGCAAAATAGAGGCCAGCGGATAAACAAACTTCTTCCAGCCGGGCATGCCGCAAAAATGCAGCCAGTTCATCCAGGCCTGGTACGACCTGTAACCGCCGAAAGTTTCATCGCCGCCGTCACCGGAAAGCACCATGGTGACATGCTCGCGGGCCATTTTCGCCACATAGTAAGTAGGCACGGCTGAACTGTCGCCGAAGGGCTCGCCGTAATGCTTCACTAAGTCGGGCAAAATACTCAGGGCATCGGGTTTCACTATCTCCACATGGTGTTCCGTGCCCCATTTTTTAGCCACGGCTGCGGCATATTGAATTTCGCTGTATTCGTCTTCTTCAAAACCGATGGTGAAGGTTTTAACGGGCCGGTTCATAATCTGCGACATGTACGCCACTACCGCGCTGGAATCGACGCCGCCGGAAAGAAAAGCGCCGTAAGGCACATCGGAAACAAGATGCGCCCTGACAGATTCCCGCAGCACTTCTTCTAAAGCTTCCAGCCGTTCTTCTTGCGTTGGCCGGGGGTCGGGTTTAAAATCCAACTGCCAGTACTCTTTTTGCGGCGACACTTTGCCGTCGAAAGAGACATTCATGCAGTGAGCGGGCTTGAGCTTTTTTATTTCCCGGAAAATAGTGCCCGGAGCGGGGATATACTGCAATTGCAAATAACGGTCCAAAGCCGGAAAATCAAGTGTTAAGGGGGACTTTTTTATTTTTAGGAGGGCCTGGATTTCGGAACTAAAAGCGAAAACTCCACCGGAAAGATAATAATAAAAAGGTTTGATACCGAAATGATCGCGGGCTAAAAACAGCCTCTTTTTTATTAAGTCGGCAATGGCAAAAGCAAACATGCCGCGGAATTTTTCGACGCAGCGGTCGCCCCATTCTAAGTAGGCATATATAATTACTTCGGTGTCGGAGTTGGTGCGAAAAGTATGACCTTTGCTTTCCAGGATTTTTTTTAATTCGAGGAAATTGTACAGTTCGCCGTTATAAGTGATCCAGATTTTTTTGCTCCGGTCGCTCATGGGCTGCTTGCCCGTTTGCAAGTCGATAATAGACAGCCTCCTGTGACCTAATCCGGCGAATCGGTCTATCCACAGGTCTGTTTCGTCAGGGCCGCGGTGAGTTAACGAATTTGTCATCTCTTTTAATAAACGCGGCGAGACGGGTGTTTTGTCTAAGTTTAATATTCCAGTTATTCCACACATGTGTAATCCTTTTTTACCTCCGGTGGCCCCACGCGCGTGG
>JAGLSW010000308.1 GCA_023135565.1 Candidatus Aminicenantota bacterium
CTTTTGAAAAAGTTTGATCAAAACTTCTATTAATTGAGAATCCAAAACACTACCTGTCACGATGCGGCTTATACCCTCCCCACGTGGTGGGTTGCCGTGGGGTCATGCCAAACGTGCGGCGATCTTCTCCATCTCCGCCACTAAAACGTCGATCTTCTTTATGGCTGCCAAAACCGGCTCCGGCGTAGTAAGATCAACCCCGGCCCTTTTCAAAATATTCAGCGGGTAATCACTGCCTCCGGCTTTCAATAAATCTAAGTAAGACTCCCTATCCGCTTCTCCGCCGTGCAAAACCCTGTCGGCCAGGGCCATGGCAGCAGCAATGCCGGTGCTGTATTGATAGACATAAAAATTATAATAAAAATGGGGAATCCCACTCCACTCATTCTCGATATATTTCCCGACTTTCATTACACCCTTTTTATGGCCGTAATATAACCGGGTTAATCCCAAATATTTCTTATCGAGCCACCCCGGGGTAAGGGTTCCGCCTCTTTCCACTTCCTCATGCATGGCCAGTTCAAAGTCGGCAAATAGAGTCTGCCGGTAAATGGTTCCCCGCAGCCCTTCGATATACTGGTCCAAAATAAAAAGCTTAAAAAGATCGTCCGTCTTGGTTTCCAGCAAATGGTTGACTAACAAATCCTCGTTAAAAGTACTGGCAATCTCCGCCAAGAAGATAGGATAATGGGCCCTGGGGTAAGGCTGGGTCTTGTTGGAAAAATAGGAATGCAGCGCATGACCGAATTCATGAGCCAACGTAGACACAGTATTAAAAGTGCCGTTGTAATTCATCAACACATAAGGATGACCGTCATAAATACCGCCGTTACAATAGGCGCCGGAACGCTTCCCCCGGTTGGGATAAATATCCATCCAGCGCTGCTGGAATCCCTGCCGCAGGACGCCGCGGTAATCCGGTCCTAATGGACCGAGCGCTGCCAATACTAAGGATTCGGCCTCTTCGATAGTGAAAACCTCATCCACGGCCGGTACGGACGAAGCATATATATCGTCATAATCCAACTGCTCTAACTTCAACATGCGGGCCTTCAGGTTTAAATAACGATGAAGCGGTTCCAGGTTTTCTTTTACCGTTTTAATCAAAGTACGGTACACTTTTACATCTATGTTCTTCGGAAAGAGGGCGGCCTGGAGACAACTGTCATAACGGCGTACGCGAACATTAAAATAATGATTCTTTATTTCCCCGTCCAAAAGAACTGCCAGGGTGTTTTTGAACCGGGCATGGTGTTTCCAGAAAGTGCGCATAACTTTTCGTCTATCGGGGCGCTCTTTCGCTTCCCGGTGGCGGATGTAGTTGGCCTGGTTCAACCTTACTTTTTTGCCATCGCTAAGCGTTACCCGCGGAAAAGGAATCTCCAGGTTATTCAACATTTCGGCGGCATTTTCCGCTGCTCCTGAAAAAAGACCGGTCAGCGCTGTTATCTCTTCCTTATCCGCCGAAAGTATATGTTTCTTTTGTCTTAAAACAGAATCGAAAAATAATTCATAGACCTTAAGTCCCGGTTCTGCGTTCATATATGCGGCTATTTTGTCTTTGCCCAATTTGAGAATTCCCGGCCTGATGAACGACAGCAAACTTTGCAGGTTTACATCTATAACTTCGATTTCACCTTTTTTGGCTTGATAGGAAGAGTCGGCCATATCGGTGTCGGCAAAGAGGTTGGCATAGACATGCAGCCGGGAAATCATCTTCTCTACATCATCTATGTGGGTAAAAAGCCGCAAAAGTTCCTGTGCGGAACCCGTCCAATTTTTTTCAAACTCTTTGATTTTAGCTATTTTTTCCGGCAGCCGGGCTTTCTCTTCCCGCCATTCTTCAAAACCGGGATAAATATCGCTGCTTTCCCAGGTAAATTCCCCGGGCACACGGCTGCGTTCTAACTGCGAAAAATCGGGTATTTCTTTTTTGTTTTGTTCCATTTCGGCATCTTTCCTTCTAATACTTCGTGAACGTTTGAAAAAAAAGCTTTTTTGATAATCTAACCGGAAATACAGTTCCCAGGCCCATCTTGGGCTGGAAAAAGCGCCTCTTTTTTAATAAATTTTGCCATAAAAAGGCAGGGGTCCCCCATGTAGCGGGGGACCTGTAAGGTGAAGGTGGGAGATATGTATTTATATTAAGGGGGGAGAGATGGAAAGGCTATTTAATTGTTGCATTTTTATTTATTCCTGTATCTGTAGTCTTACTATCTGACTTTGCTTTCTTATTCTTATTCTTGTAATCCGTTATGTA
Organism: Candidatus Aminicenantota bacterium; assembly: GCA_023135565.1. Lineage (GTDB taxonomy): Bacteria > Acidobacteriota > Aminicenantia > UBA2199 > UBA2199 > JAGLQA01. Next base: position 2,261 of record JAGLSW010000308.1, read on the forward strand.
CCAGCCTGAGCCTTTAAACTGGAAGGAAGAGACCGAGATCAGCTTTTCGACGCCGCCTTTGCAGTGGATACATTGTTCCAGCGGGCTGGCATCTATCTTCTGCAGTACCTCGAAGGTCTTTTCACATTCGTTACATTTGTATTCATATAAAGGCATTTTTTCTCACTCTTTGTTAAGGTCTAAATATAGCATAAAAAATCCGCCCTGTCAACACATTTTGCGAATTTTATTTGATTTTTTTTTAAAAAAAATTGGCCATAATCGTAAACAGTTGATAATAAAGGATTCCAGCAGGAATATTTTTTTCCTAATTTTTAGAATGACGGGATTTTCCCATTTTTTTTTTGCTAATTTCCCCGGCCAGGGCAAAATTTTCGCAGCGGGCAGGGAGGTCCGGGCGTACAGGGGCGGATTAAAAGATAATATCGAAGTCGGTATAGGTCTCATCGATCTCTTTCACCTTTTTTATCACCTTATCGACCCGGGCGGAGCGGGGACCATTTTTGAGGAAATCCTCGAACAACTTGATACTTTCGTCCGCACCCTGGGCATAGACTTCCACATCCCCGTTATAGAGATTTTTTACGGTTCCTTTAATTTTGTAATCCTGGGCGGCTTTCATGGTATAGTGCCTGAAGGCCACTCCCTGGACTATTCCTTTAACAATGTAACGATTCGTTTTCATGCAATCATTATAAATCATTTGTGCCGGTAGGTCAAGATTGCCGATTGTAACTATCTCCCTGCCGGGGGCCAAACTTTTGTTTAAGGAAAAACTCCCCACTCCACGGCTCCCATAATTATATATTTTAGAAAATTTTTCTTTCTAACTTGCAATACTCTTCTTTTTCTAATAAAATAGAGCTTTGAAAACAAAAGCAGCCCAAAGCACCCGGCGGGTGCACCCTATAAGCCGTTGCGCGGCAATACAACAGGGGCAGGACTTCCGAAAATCAATATTCGTTCCCGCCGCAGTGGGGACAAAGACCATAATCCCAAGGAGGCAAGATTGAGCAATAAAAAAATAATGCTGTTAGGTGACGAAGCGATAGCGCAGGCTGCTATCGACGCCGGTATATCAGGTATCTATGCCTATCCCGGTACGCCTTCGTCCGAGATTACCGAATACGTCCAACATTCCCAGGAAGCAGCGGATAGTAATATCCACAGGCAGTGGAGCGCAAATGAAAAAACAGCAGTGGAAGCGTCTCTCGGTATGTCTTATACGGGAAAAAGGACCATGGCCTGCATGAAGCATGTGGGGCTCAATGTGGCGGCGGACCCTTTCATAAATTCCGGCATCACCGGGGTCAACGGCGGTTTTTTGGTAACAGTGGCGGACGACCCTGCCATGCACTCTTCCCAGAACGAACAGGATTCCCGCTTCCTGGGGAAATTCGCCTTAGTGCCTATGCTGGAACCTACAAACCAACAGGAAGCTTATGATATGGTTTTCCATGGTTATGAGTTATCTGAAAAATACAAAATTCCCGTGCTTTTAAGGATTACCACCCGGTTAGCCCACAGCCGGGCCGGGATCGAGACCAGGGAGAAATTACCGCAGAAAGAGTTAAATTTACCCGCCGATGGGAGGCAGTTCGTACTGCTCCCCGGCATTGCCAGGCGCAGGTACGCCAACCTGATCAAAATCCAGGAAAAATTCTTGCAGGAAGCGGAAGACTCGCCTTTTAACCGCTGTATCGACGGCAAAAACAAGAGCGTAGGCATCATCGCCTGCGGCATTGCCTTTAACTACTTGATGGAGAATTTCACCACAAGCCGGTGTCCTTATCCTGTGGTTAAGATAGGCCAGTATCCCGTACCGAAACAAAAAATCGAAAAATTGGTTAATGAATGCGACGAAATACTTCTTCTCGAAGAAGGTATGCCTTTTGTGGAGGGTTACCTGCGCGGTATTTTAGACAGGGATGTGAAAGTCAAAGGCCGCATGAGCGGCGAACTACCGCCGGACGGAGAGTTGAACCCGAATCTTGTCCGGGCGGCTCTCGGCATGGAAGATATCGGCGGTGCGCCGATTCCCGACCTGATAGCGCCCAGGCCCCCGGCGCTTTGTTTGGGCTGTTCCCATATAGACACGTACCATGCCCTGAATGAAACTGTAAAAGATGTTTTTGGCGACGGCCATGTATTCGCCGATATCGGCTGCTATACCCTGGGCGCGCTGCCTCCTTTCCAGGCTATCAATAGCTGCGTCGATATGGGGGCCTCTATCACCATGGCCAAAGGGGCTGCCGACGCCGGCTTGTTCCCGGCAGTGGCCGTTATCGGGGATTCTACATTCACTCACAGCGGTATGACCGGCCTGTTGGATGCGGTCATCGAAAAAACGAATATTGTCGTTTTTATTCTCGATAATTCCACTACAGCCATGACCGGCGGCCAGGCATCCCATGCTTTTGGCAGGCTGGAGAGTATTTGCACCGGTTTAGGGGTGGAGAAAGAGCATGTGCGTCTCATCAACCCTATCAAAAAGAACCATGAAAAGTTTGTCGAGATCATCAAAGAAGAGCTCGATTATAAAGGGGTATCTGTCATCATTCCTACCCGGGAATGCATCCAGACCCTGCGTAAAAAAACGAAAGCGAGAAAGGCTTGAGGATACAGGAGACGATAATGAAAAGCGATATTATACTTGCGGGAGTCGGTGGCCAGGGCATCCTGACCATCGCCACGGTGATCGGCTATGCGGCAGTGGAATCAGGTCTTTATTTAAAACAGGCGGAAGTTCACGGTATGTCCCAACGGGGCGGGAATGTGCAGTCCCATCTCAGGATAGCGGATAAAGAGATCTTTTCCGATCTCATACCCGATGGAGGAGCGGACTTGATCGTTTCGGTGGAACCTATGGAAGCGCTCAGGTATTTGCCTTATCTTTCGCCGCAAGGGTGGCTTATCACCAACACCACGCCTTTTAAAAATATCCCCAATTACCCGGAGATAGATAAAATACTGGCAGAGATAAACAAGCAGCCCCGGCATATTGCTCTCGATGCTGATGCCATGGCCAAAGCGGTAGGCAATGTCCGCGGCATGAACATCGTTATAGCCGGAGCCGCTTCTGTTTTTATCGACATTCCTTTTGAGAAAATGGAAGCGGGGATAGGGACTATTTTTGCCCGGAAAGGGGCAGATGTAGTGGAAAAAAACCTGGCCGCTTTTAGAGCAGGACGAAAACAAGCGGAAGAAAATAGATAACCTGGAAGCTGTCCGGCTAATATTGCAGGCAGTGGCCGGCTTCCCCTGCGTACCTTTTATTTTTCTTCCGGCTGCGCAGGCTGGGGACACCGCGAGTTACCCGCTAAGCCGAAACCTGCTAAAAGATTATTAAAAAGCTCTTTAATTTTACCTATGTTACCGGGAGCCGAATTATCTATTTTATACAGTTGGCCCTGTTTTTCCCCGGCAATCCGGGATTTAATCAATCTCTCTTTTTTGGCAGTTGTATACTGGCTGGCCATGCGGGTGCGAAACTGTTCCTCGGTGTATTCCCTCTCCTTTAGCCGGCGCAATTGCGCTCTCTTGTCCGCGGTGACTAAAATAATGTTGTTATTACATAAATAGGCCATCTCCGATTCGAGAATCAGGTCGCTGACCAATAAGATAACCCCCTTTTTCCCGTACAATTCCCGCCGCAGCCGCAGCAAAAGGGGTTTGTATATGATGTAATTAAAACGGTTCAGTTTCTCGAGATCCCCGAAAATTATCTTTCCCAGGGCTTTGGTGTTGATAAAACCGTTTGAGTTCTTTATTTCGATGCCGAATTCCTCTATAATCGATTCGCGCAGTCCCACATAAACCGGTTCCCCATGATTCTCCAACATCTCACGGCTAATTTTATCGATATCTATGGCATGCACGTTTATGCCCACTTTTTCACTGCATTCCTTCATTTTTTCACATATATAGGTTTTGCCCACGCCGATCTCCCCGGTGAGGCCGATAATATATTGATTCGACAATGTCTCTTCGATTTTCTGTTTCGTAAATAGAGGCACATATTCGTGGATAAGCCCCTGCTCGATCTGAAGTTCTTTGGCGGCGCTGGAACTGATATGGGCCAACTCCTGGCGGGCGGGAATAAAAAAAGTGTCGATTTTCATTTTCTGGCTTTCGCCGATCTGGAAAAGCATGAGTTCGAAATTAAAATCTTGACTGTTCCTGATACCTCTTATAATAGTGGGGATATTGTTTTCATAGGCATAATCCACCAGCAGCCCTCTGAAAGAGACAACCTGCACATTTTTTAGGTCCGCCAATGCGTTTTTGGCCATCAGTTCCCGTTCCTCTAAACTGAATAGATATTTCTTGTTCGGGTTGGCGCCGATGCCTACGATTAGATCATCGAATACTTTGACTGCCCGTTCTATGATGTCTATGTGCCCAAATGTAATCGGGTCACCGGAGAATGCATATATCGCTCTACTCATATTTATTACCTTTTAGCCTTCGGCGACCAAAAACCTTTTTGAAAAAAGGTTTCTGGACTTCCAAAAACTTTTGATTAGCAAACGTTTATGCCCATTATCAGGCGCCTGGAAATTTGCTCAAACGTTGAGCTAAATAGAAGTTTTTGTCCAACTTTTTTCAAAAAGTTGGCCGCCGGAGGCAGTCCCTTATAGGGTGCACGCGCCGCAGGCCTCCGGGAAATGCATATATCGCTCTGCTCATGTTTATTCCATTTCAAAAGAGTTGAAAAGGGAATGAATCTGCTGTTCCGACTTTATATCGAAATAAGAGAAAGATTTTAATACCTGCTTGTGCTCTTCCACGTACCCGGTCATAAACAAATCGAGTTTGAATTCCTTAGTCAACACAATGGAAAAACCCCTTTCTCCCGGCGCGATATCAAAGGGCTTCCCGGAAAACTCGTTTGTAAACACTTCAGTTACCTTTAAATCGGACAACTCTTTGGAATCGAAGCCGTACTCTTTTGTTTGTAATAATATCAATACCAATTTTGCATACATCCTGGTGGTATTAATCTCAAAAGAAAACCGCGGGATACCGGCGGGTATTATCCTATCATCAACACTGCTCTTGTTGAAATAGTCGTTTATGAATATACTTTTTGCCCGGGTATTTTCTATATATTTTAAGCCTTCAAACAACCCCCGGTAAAACCCGGCGCCTTTTTTGAAAAAATACCGTTTGATAGAGAAGAAGTGTTCCCAGAAATGTAATTTCCCGTACACATAATACATAGGCTTATCTACTGCAAAGGTTGCGAACATGTCCTCGCTGCCGCGCACTAAATTGAGATACTCTCTATAAAGAACCTGCTGCGGTTCTAACTTTTCTAAAGTTTTGCTGATGAGGTCTTTTATTAGGAGCAGTGATGGCGATTCGAAACCCGCCTGCACTGTGGTTTCGGCTTCCGTTTCTTCCCCGGCGGTTGTTTCGGTCTCTTTTTCCTCTTTTTTGGGGGCTGTTTCTTCCTGTTTTTTCGGTGCCGGCGCTTCTTCTTTTTTTACAGCCTTTTTGCCGGTTTTCTTTGAAGCCGCGGCATCTTCTTTTTTTGAAGGAGCTTTCTCCTCTTTTTCGGACGCCGCGTCTCCTTCTTTCTTAGCACCGGTTTCCTGCTCTTTATCAGGGCCGGTTTCTTCTCCTTCCGCAGCCGGGGATTCCTCCTCCACCGGGATAACAGCCGCTTTCGTATGCGGGTTGATCTCCGGGTTCAACAAGAAAGGCACTAATTCCCGGCAGCATTTTCTAAAACAAGCCATGGCGGTACGGTTCTCCTCTAAGCAGGTTGAAGAGGAAAGTATATCCGAACAAAAAACTAAAAAGTTGTAAAGTTTGCTCAAACCTGCTTCATAGTTCCCGGCCAGGAAATCGACCCTGACTTTTAAAGTCAACATATCGGCATATTTCTCCATAACCGGCAGGTTAAGCCGGCGGTTTGTTTTTATCAGCGGGTAGGAATCTAATTTTGTGCATTTTATCCCGGCAAATAACTCGTCGTATTTAAAATTCGGCCCATAGCTGTCTATAATGCTTTGCAGTTCTTCTACGTCCCGGTATCCGAAATCAACGGCGATTCTTTCAAAATCGCTCAAATGGGGACTTTCCAAAATTTTGGCTATATATTCTTTTTTTGCGGTTTTCTGGGCGGTCGTTTCTTCTCCCGGTCCCGGGGAGGCCGGGGGAAATAACTTGACGTAGGTATCCCAGGCGCCGCAGTCCTGTGCTTCCCAGGCGGCGGGGAGCCAATCCTTATGCATGGGAAAACGGTTCTTGTAAAAGACCTCTTCCTCGACTTTGATCTTGTCGAGTTTGACGCCGGCGCTGGAATCGTTTATCAAGCTGAGAACCGAGACCGTGCCATATATAATCAAAAGCAGCAGGAAAATTCTAAATATATATTTAAAGACCTTGCCTCCCCCACCGGTTTCGCCTCTTTCTACTTCTTCTCTCTCCCGCCTCGATTCTTTTATAGGCTGCACCTGGCCTGTCTGCCTGAGTTCCAGGTCGTCCATAATTTTATCTATAGATGAATAGCGGGTGCTCTTCTTTTTTTCCATACATTTGAGGATGATCTTTTCTAATTTTTTGGGTAATTGCGGGTTCAGTTTAGACGGCGGCACAGGCGCTTCATTAAGATGGAGGTAGAGCATGGCGGTAGGATTATCCGCTTTAAAGGGCAGTTCCCCGGTGACCATTTCGTACAGGATGATCCCCATAGAGTAGATATCCGACGACGCATCGGCTTTTTTGCCCCTAATCTGCTCCGGGGACATAAAATCCGGTGTGCCCAAAACGATACCGGCTTCGGTTTCGCTGGTGCTTGTCACCGACCTGGCTATGCCGAAATCCAGGACAAAAGCGTTTCCTTTTTTATCTAACATAATGTTCTGGGGTTTCAGATCGCGGTGCACGATACCTTTGCCATGAGCCGCTTTCAGGGCGCCGCAGACCTGTTTTGCGATATCGATGGTTTTTTCTATGGTTAATTTCCCGGTGGACTGGAGGATTTCTTTCAGGCTGTTGCCCTCGATATAGTTCATAGAGATATATCTAACATCGTCGATTTCTCCCAAATCATGAATACGGATAATATTTTCGTGGATGATTTCCCGGGTCAGCAGGAGTTCCCTTTTGAAGCGTGAAATCATTTCCGGGTCCGAGCTCAGTTCCGGTTTTATCATTTTTAGCGCCACCATGATGTCCAATTCCAGGTCTTTGGCTTTAAACACCTTACCCATGCCACCTTTGCCGATTTCCTCGACAATCTGGTAGCGGCTGCCGAAATTCTCCCCCGGCGAGAAGTCTAAGGGGTCGCTTTTGGTTTTAGTTCCGGTTTCTATTTTCGCAGTTGTCCATACCAGGGTATTACCGCACTGTTCACATTTTGCGGTACCTTCCGGGTTTTCATGGTTACAATTACTACATTTCATTATAAATACCTCTTCAAGTTATTTGCTTTCATAACACATTGTTTATAATAAAGAAATGTGCTCGCTTTGTCAAGTGAATTTCCGCATGTCGTGATATTTCCTGCGCCGGTATTATTGTGATATAATGTATTTTCAAGACTAAGCTTGAAAAAAAAGCCACCTGGCGGTGGGAATTCGAAATATGTACAACATGTTTCTTAATACCGCACTGTAAGTGCCCGCCATGTAACGGCTTAAAATTATGGAGCGCAAAATATGAAAATAGATAAAAAAAAAATAGTAGAAGGTGTAAGACTGGTGCTGGAAGGCATCGGCGAAAACCCCAAAGACCCCAGGTTAAAAAACACACCCGAAAGGGCGGCGCAAATGTTTATCGAAGTGCTTGCCGGTACCCATAAGGATCCCGACGATTTTCTCAAAGCCCTGACCGAAGAGAAACATGATGAGATGGTAATACTAAAAGATATTCCCCTTTACTCCATGTGCGAACACCACCTGCTGCCTTTTTCAGGCACGGCCAGTATCGCTTATATACCCAGGAAGGGGAAAATAATGGGGTTGAACACCATTGCCCTGTTAGTGGATTCCCTGGCCCAGAGGCTGCAGATCCAGGAGCGATTAACCAAACAAATTGCCGACTACCTGGTGAATGCTTTGTCGCCTTTGGGTGTGATGGTAGTGATTAAAGCGGAGCACCTGTGCATGGTGATGAGGGGGGCTAAGAAGCCCGGTTCCTTGACAGTGACGTCTGCTATCAGGGGGGTGTTCAGGGATAATATTGCCACCCGCGAGGAGGCCATGTCGCTGCTCACCGGCAGGGAGTACCGCTAAATTTAAAATACATCTACCGCTCGAAAATCTTACCAAAATCAAAAGCAGTGGAACAACTGCCCAGGTCGAAAACCATTTTCCCTTCCCGGAAATCTCCTTCTTCCCGGTATTTTTTTTCTTTATCGCCGCTCTTTAGTTGGAATACGTCGGCACTGCGCGTTTCGGGGTCCACGATACAATAATACTTCACCCCGGCATTCTCATAAAGGCGATATTTAACCACCCTATCTTTACGGTGGGTGGAAGGCGAGAGGATTTCAAACACAAGCACCGGGGTGATGGAGAGTTTCGTTTCGTCTAAATTGTCGCCGCAGACCACCAGCACGTCGGGCTGAACCACGGTAAATTCATCGATCTGCCAGTCGATGGGAAGATACGTCACGCATTTTTCGCAGTGATCGAGGAGGGAATCCAATTGGGAAGCGATTTTCAGGCTAACGCGCTGGTGTTTTTTAGCGGGAGCGGGCACCATGGCATAGGGAATGCCGCTGATCAGTTCCCAGCGTCCTTCCCATTCTAAGTAATCGTCATAAGTATAATGCGGAAAATCTTCCATTTTCAGCATGGCTAAGCCCATAATTCAACTCCTTTCGTTTTAAGCCATTACATGGCGGTAATGAGCACTTACAGTGCAGTATAAAGAAACATGTTGTACATATTTCGAGTTCCCACCGCCGGGTGGCTTTTTTTCAAGCTTAGTTTTGAAAAAACATTATATCAAAAAGATATAAGAAGTCAAATAAATAAAATTGCCGTGATGACAGTTAAATTTGCACGGTGCATGACTTTATGACTTTTTTGCAGTATCGTTATCGGCACAAGACGAGAATTGTTACGATCTCGAACATTGATTCTTCCGACAAGATGTGCTATAATCACCATCTTTATTTTTTACTCCTACATTGTGGGGGCTTGCAAAATAAAAAGAATTTAAAAGACTGTGAAAACGAACTACAACAGTAAATTAAAGACTATAACCAGGAGGTTAAAAAATGTTTACAAAGAAAAACATCAACGTGAATCAAAAAAAATCAAGCTTATTCGGGATCATATTTTCGATATGCCTTCTCCTTTTGGGGAGCGCCGTCCTAATGCAGGCCGGGGAACCTTTCGCACCATGGCTGAAATGGGCAAGTAACGCGCCGGCCCAGGTAAAGAACCAGCATACACCCACAAAAGAAGAAGTAGGCGTCCCGGCCTACCCCAAACCTTATATCTCCTTAACCATCAAAATGACCTGGGACAAAAATATAGTCCGGGGATTAAACCTGGTCACCAATGATCCCATGGATAAGGTTCTCGCTTTTTATAAAGAAAAGCTCTTAAAAATGCCGGACTGGAAATGGGACGATACCTTCAAAACCTTTTACCAGGGCAAGAGTGTCATGGAAACTATGAAAAAGGGTTACGGCACCTTAGCTCTCCAGGAAATAACCGATTTTAAAACTGAGTTGGACCTTATTTATGCGGATAAAGCAGCCGTTTCGAAATTAAAAACCCGCATCCAGGTTTCCTATAAAGCCGGTAAGTAATACCATATTATGAACTGCTGCCTATTGTCGAAAACCGGGTAATTACAGCTTTCAGCAAACGAACATTCATGAAATCTGAGTGACTTATCTCCGGCAGCCCTGCCGGGGGCCAA
>JAGLSW010000309.1 GCA_023135565.1 Candidatus Aminicenantota bacterium
GGGAGGGCTTCATCAGAGCCGATCTGTCCCAGGGCAGATGCGGCATTAAAGCGCACGGAACTGTCTTGATCGCCGGTGAGTGCCTCTATGAGTTGGGGGAGGGCTTCATCAGAGCCGATCTTTCCCAGGGCATCTGCGGCACGACTGCGCACGGAACTGTCTTTATCGCCGAAAAGCTTAAGGAGTTGGGGGATGGCTTTTTCGCTGCCGATCTGTCCCAGGGCATCTGCGGCACGACTGCGCACGTCACTGTCTTTATCGCCGAAAAGCTTAAGGAGTTGGGGGATGGCTTTTTCGCTTCCGATCTTTCCCAGGGCCTCTGCGGCATAAAAGCGCACGGAACTTTCTTTATCGGTCAATCTATCAATCAGGTTACCGATAAAATTATCGAGATTCAGATAGCGCAGCACTAACATGGTTTTTGAATGTAAAAAGTCAAGTTCTTTGCTTTTATAAATTTGCAACAGTTCTCGATACAATTCATCTTTTAAAGCGGGGTCGGTAAAATCTGCATCAGCAGCGCATCTGCCGCAGAGCATCAGGTTACTGTAAAAAACGTCTTCTTTTACTTCTACCCGGATGCGCCGCACTAAGGGACCGGCATCCTGTTTGATACCGGCGTAGAGCAGAATGGGTTCCACCCACCATGGTTTGTCTATGTTAGAAATGATAGTACCGATTCCATCTTCATGTTCTTTAAGTTCAAGGGCGGTAAAGTACTCCTGGAAGGAAAGATGTAAAAAATCATAGGTGTCCCTGGCGACCTGACGCAGCAGGAAGCTTCGCTGGAATATCTCTTTAAGAAAAGGTCCGGCGTCACCTTCTTTTAAACTCAATTGAGACGCATAATGGCGGATTTTTTCAAGTACTTCAGCCTCAGATACGGTACGCCTGTTCAGGCTGTGGTTTTCAAAGGCAAGCTTTCTCAAGATGAATTCTTTCTTTTCATGTGAAAACCTATTTGCTATATTTCTACGCTGGTCCCATTTACTTAAGAGTACATCTACTGCCCGCCGGTACAGGGCTGCCCGTTTTTGGGGCAATTTTTTGTCCTCATCGTAGATAACAGCGATAATAGCAATCATCAGCGGGTTGCGGGCCAATTTTTTGATGTTTTCGTTTTCTTTGACCGCTTTTTGCATGGCCGCGGCTTTATCAGAATTTTCTTCACCGAACCAGTTTTTTATAAACTGCTCCACCTGGTGGTTGTCAAATTCCAGTAATTCAAGCTTAGTAAAACCGGTCAACTCATCGTTGTAACCGGCGGGTCTTGATGTGGCAAGCACCCGGCAGCGTGGATACTGTTTTACGAACCCTTCTATCTCACGGGTTACCCGCTCCTGGTTTTCCCGTGTGACAAGTTCGTCGAACCCGTCAAGCAGTAGCAGGCATTTGCCCCCGCGCAGGTCTTTCTCCACGAAATCCTTTGCTTCCTTGAAACAGTATTTATTAAAAACGTGATCGATATATTCCCGCAAACCTCTGTCACTTTTAATAAATTCTCGAAGTGTTACAGGAATGGGCACCGTGACTCTTTCCTGTTTTTCTATGTTTTCCAGGCAGTATTTTAAAGCCAGGTGTTTTAGCAGAGTGGTTTTACCGGACCCCGGTGCGCCCACAACAACCATATTTTGATAATCCTTTAAAGCTGCATAAACATCAATTACCCGCTCCATGGGGCGTAGAGATTCCTTTTGCCGTTCTTTCTCAATAACTTCAACAGAGAAGATTTTGTTTTCCTCACCGGGATCGATCTCAGGCAGTTCACGGCGTTCCCCTTTTTCTTCGTGGAGTTTCAAAGAGACATAAATGCGTTCCAACGGGACACCCTCACGCTGCCCGATGGCCGACACATCCCGGATGGTCTGGAAATCATACTGCATAGCCTTAAAGAATTTATTAAAGCACTCGATTTCTTTAAAGAAGTAGTCGGGCATATGTTTATCCAGGAGATCGACTATTTTATTCCCGTCAAAGAACGTGAGCAGCTTATTAAGGTTTGATTGTTTCAACGTCCCATTAATACTTTCAACTGCGCTGTTCTTAATTTCACCTGATGTAATTACTATACATTTGTCTATTATGAGTTCTTTAAGTTCGTATATATTTGTATAGGGATTGTGAAAGGTTTGCTGTATCTGGTTAAGGATTGTCATGGCCCCTCCCGATCCGGAAGCCGAGCCGGTGATATTACCTTTCTTTAACACCACACCCGTGTAAATTCGATTATCGAAAGAATCTTTTTCATAAAAAATAATATCTTTGCCCTTTTCTGACACTCCCCCATGATACTCGATCACGTCTGATAATTTCATTTTCTTAAATAGGGGGATCAATACTTCTTCCCTGAGTCTATCTTCGCTGAGTTTTCTCAGCATGGCTAATTTTTCTTGTTCATCCATAAAAAGCTCTCCTAATACCGAAATTTACTACAAAAAAGTCCCCCTGTCAAGTTTTTGCTTTTTTAAATTTAACTGGAAATCTCTATTTTGTCTGGTTTACATAATGGAGGGACGTTATGCGTCCACTTTAAGGGGTGTTATGTAAACCAAAACATGATCGATGGATGGACACCCGGTGGAGTCCCAGGAGAAACATAACCGGGCCGGTTATTTCTTTTCAGGATAAAAACCGGCACACTCGACCGGCTGCCGGTGGCCGGGGGGCGGTCCGATCAGAACGCCGCGCCGGACCCGGCAAATCTGAAAATGGATAACTTATAATTAACCTTCGTTTAAAACACAGGCTGTCACCCTTTTGTCACCTTTGGCAAAATCAAGACCACCATGCGGTCACCTTTTGCCACCAATAGACCAATAAGCCGTCACGATATATCACCTTTGGTCACCTACCGGACCACCAAACGCCGCGCGGTGTCACCTTTCGGGTTCCCGGTGGCAGGTGGTGGTTCCAGATCGGGACCGGTGCCGCTCCCGGATGGCCGTAACCGTTGCGGCCACCCGGAGGGGCAAAAGTGAAAATATATAAAAAATTTCTTCCAGGATAGAGGTATTTATTTAATGATTTGATAAAAAGCCGTGCCTGTAGCAAGGTATTTATTAAAATTCCCTGTATTTACCATTAATATTATAGGTGGTCGATTAAACACAACAAGATAAATGTTTGGGAAATGTTCCGAAAATCTGGTAAAAAACCCCACTCGCGTGGGGGGCGTTGAGCTGCTCCGCAGCAGGGCAGCGCTTTTGCTTCTAAATCCGTTTACATGAGAAAGCAAACTTTTTTTGAGAAGCGCATCAAACCAGTAAATTGAGTTATGATGAGTGTTTTCGCCAAAACTGGCGGTATTGGATTATTCCG
>JAGLSW010000031.1 GCA_023135565.1 Candidatus Aminicenantota bacterium
GAACAAAACTTTTGTTTAAAAAAGCGAGAAACACTATTCATTATTCAACACTAATATATGTCTTCCCGGTATATGGCAGCCTTTTTCCACGATTTTGTCTTTCTTGAAAACCGCCCAGGACGGAAGCCGGTAAATCTTTTTGGTCATGTGATACAACTGCAGCGCACTGTTGGCAATCACTAAATAAGCCGTTTTCCGGGGATTATAAGGGTTGGGTATAACTAAGAAAAGCCCGTCATCCCAGCGGCCATAGGTTTCTCCCTGCCAGTGGAACAAGTTTTTTCCCAGCACAAGCCCTATTTTTTGGGCGATTTCAGCTAACAAAGTGTTGTCCGCTGCGCCGCCGATTACGATCAGGTCGCAGTTTTTTAACTCTTGGGCCGGGATTTCGCTGTCTTTTCTTACCGGCGGCAGTATCTCCGAATAGCGGTCGGCCAGCGCGGTCCGGAACCGCAGCGCCAGGGTGTGATTGGCTTCGATCTGCCGCGAAGTGCCGTACACGATGCGGGTGTGGTGAAAATCATCATAAAAATTCGACCAAGTGTAGAAGTTCTTATGCTCCACGGGGATATGATTACCGGCATTAAATACTACCTGACCGGGTTTGTGCGGAACCGGGAGCGTTATCTTTTGCTCCAGGCCGGAGACTTCGATTTTGTGTTGGAAAGCGCCTTCCTTAGTCTCTACCGAAACCGCGGTAAAAAAATGATAAGGATTATCCGGCTGCTTTATTTGAAGCTCTATTTGCCACTCTTTGCCGACCTGTTTGGTTTCGACGATTTCCATTTGCGGACGCGGCAGGTCCTCCCGGGCCAACCACTGCATCACAAAAGGCTTTAAGGGCTTTTTAGCGATTTTTTCGGCGGCGGCGATAAATTTTCCGGTAGTCATGGGCTTCTCCCTGTAACGCCGGTGGATGGTGTTCATTAGCTTTGAAAACAAAGCATTGCCTAAGTTAAGACGCAGTTGGTGCAGCAAAAAAGTGCCGCGAATGCGCGGAATGCGGTAATGATTATAACGGTCATATTTGCGTTGGGCATTTATGGGCGCCATGACGCCTTCGCGGGAAATAGTATAAAGAAGCGAGTTGTTGAGATCGGCCAATTTGTCGTTTAAATAAGAAACGGCTTTCTCCGGCGAGCCGGGGAGCCTTTTCAATACCCGCCAATAAGCCGCGGTGCCGCTGATAAACCAGTTCTCCCGCGAGGCAGCGGGATAGACGGTGCTGCTCCATAACTTCCGGGAATTGAATTCATAAACTTCCTGCGCTTGCGCGAGGCATTCTTTCTTTTTGCCTTCGGCGACCAAAAACCTT
>JAGLSW010000310.1 GCA_023135565.1 Candidatus Aminicenantota bacterium
TGGGCGCAGGCATGCGGATTTAGAACACACCCTGGGTATGTTTGTCAACACGTTGGCGCTGCGTAGTTATCCTGCCGGAAAGAAACGATTCGCGGATTTTTTAAAAGAGGTAAAAGAGCGCACCAACGCAGCTTTTGAGAACCAGGATTACCCCTTCGAGCGGTTGGTAGAGAAAGTGGCGTTGAACCGTGATGCCGGTCGCAACCCCTTGTTCGACGTGGTATTTGCTTTGTTGGATATAGATTTACCGGCAGTGGAAATACCCGGTTTAAAGTTGACCCCCACAGCTTATGATCCGGGCACTGCCAAGTTCGATCTCACCTTTAATTGTGAAAGCGGCGTTTTGATGGGTTCGCCGGGTGAAAAAGCCGCGGCTGGCGAGACACTCCGTTTTTTCGTAGAGTACAGGACCGACCTATTTATGGCAGAGATTATAGAGAGATTTATCGCCTATTTTAAGCAAGTCGTAAACGAAGTTTTAAGAGACCGGTATAAAAAAATAGGTGAGATCGAGATAATACCGGGATCGGAGAAGCAGCAGATATTGTACGAGTTTAACGATACCGGGGAAGTTTACCCGGCGGATAAAACCATCCCGCGGTTATTCGCGGCACAGGTAGAACGGACGCCCCATAACACGGCTGTGGTATTTGAGGGAGAGGAATTAAGCTATGAAGAGTTGGATGAGAGAGCAAGCTTATTGGCCTATACGCTGGTAAGCCAGGGCGTACGCCGGTGGGATTTAGTGGGAATAATGGTAGACCGTTCCATAGAGATGATAGTGGGTATCCTGGGAATATTGAAGAGTGGAGCCGGTTATGTGCCTTTGAACCCCCGGGCGCCGCTTTCGCGCAGCCGTTATATCCTGGATGAGTGCGGCGTCAAGCTTTTGCTTACTGCCGGAGAAATCCGCGAGCGCATCAGCCATAGGGAAGAGAACGACTATTTTGAACCCCGCAACGGAGTGATCGAGGATAAAGATTTTATTGCCGGTTTGAGCGAAGAACCGGCGGAAGCGGGGCCGCGGAGCGCCCGGCCTGTAAAAGACGCGGCAGTAGAACAGAGGCAGCGGCATATATCTCCAGCCTTTAAAGAGGAGATAGAGCGTACCTTGCGACAGCGGGTTTGCCCGCCGCATATAGAGGAGGGTTGGTTGGCGGAAACCACCGCTTATGTGATTTTCACCTCCGGTTCTACCGGTAAGCCCAAAGGGGTTCCTATCAGCCATGCCAATTTTTGTCCTTTGCTGCATTGGGGTTATAAAGAGTTGGGTATAGGCCCGAAAGACCGTGCCATTCAGAACCTCTCATATTATTTCGACTGGTCGGTATGGGAGATATTCATTGCTCTCACCGGCGGTGCGGCTCTTTATATGGTGCCTGCCGAAGTGCTTATGCTGCCTGCCGACTGCATCGAGTTTATGAACAAGAATCAAATCACCGTGCTGCATGTGACGCCCACGCAGTATCGATATATAGTGGGAGTGGGCAAGAAATTACAGAGCCTGAAGTATTTATTTATCGGGGCGGAGAAGTTGACCTATGACCTTGTGGAGCGCAGTTTTATTTCCGTAAACGAAGACTGCCGTGTGTTTAACATGTACGGCCCCACGGAAGCCACCATCATATCGGCGGTGTTGGAACTTTACCGGGAAGATTACAAAAGATTCAAACGTTTGTCCGGCATTCCCATCGGCGGCCCGGTTGCCAACATCGACCTGCTGGTATTGGATAAGAATTTGCGTTTGTGCCCGGTAAATGTCGGCGGTGAATTGTATATCGCCGGTGATAACCTGTCTACCGGTTATCTCAACGACCAGGAGAAGAGCAGATTATCCTTTATAGAGAATGGATACGAGTCGTTAGGAATAAGAGGTAAGAGGTTGTATAAAACCGGAGATTTGTGCCGCTGGTTGGCGGACGGTAACATCGAGTTTTTAGGCCGGATAGATTACCAGGTGAAGATTCGAGGTTTCCGCATAGAACCCGGAGAGATAGAGAACCGGCTGTTAGAGCATGAGTCGGTCAAAGATGCGGTAGTAGTGGACCTGGACACAGCAGAAGGAGAGAAGTATTTGTGCGCCTATGTAGTAGCGGAACGCCCGGCAGCCGGGGCGGATCAGGGAGGCGGCGGCACGGAGGTTGATTTTAGTGTTGTAGAAGAAGTCAAACAGCAGTTAACTCCCATACTGCGCGAGTACCTATCCAGGACGCTGCCGGATTATATGATTCCTTCCCGGGTTGTGTTTTTGGATAATATTCCTTTGAATGCCAACGGCAAAGTGGACCGCCGGGCTTTACCTGAGCCTGAGTTTGAGGCGTCGGCGGTTCAGTATGCCCCTCCTCGCGGAGAATCGGAAGAGAAACTGGTTGAGATATGGTCGCAAGTATTGGGTATGGAGAGCAGTTCTATCGGCATAGACGCCAATTTTTTCGAGATAGGCGGTCACTCTTTAAAAGCCACCATGCTGGTTGCCAAAATCCACAAAGCATTTAATGTTAGCATCAAACTGGCGGACATTTTCAGGAAACCCTCCATCAGGAAATTATCTAACTATATTGGCCGGGAAGAAAAGAGTACATATGCAGCTATCGAGCCGGCTTCCATAAAGGAATATTATCCATTATCACCGGCCCAGAAAAGGCTCTATATTTTGCAGCAAATGGAGAGCGACAGCCGGGTTTACAATATGCCCGGAGTTTTTTTATTAGAAGGTAAGAGCGATGCGGGTAAGTTTGAGAAGGTTTTTTTGAATTTGATTATCAGGCACGAGAGCCTGCGCACGTCTTTTGTTGTAGTTGATGAGCAGCCCATGCAGAAAATCCACAATTCCCAGGACATCGAATTCAAAATAGAGGGGGCGGGGCCCCCAGCCAATAAGCCGCTTCGCGGCAGTCAACAAATTGAAGCAGGAGATAAGGGCCGGATTTCCCCTCATCATTCATCATTCATAACTCATAATTTAGCTCTCCATAACTCAGTTCTCGAGTTCATACGTCCCTTCGATCTATCTAAAGCGCCGCTGCTGCGTGCCGGTTTAATCGCGTTGGACGAAGCGAAAAGTATTCTCTTAGTAGACATGCATCATATTA
>JAGLSW010000311.1 GCA_023135565.1 Candidatus Aminicenantota bacterium
TTACCTCCGGGTATCCTTTTTTAGTGAGTTATTTGTGCAAAATCATCGACGAAACGATACTGCCTGGAAAAAAAGAAAAAGAATGGCAGCCGGAAGACCTGACGCAGGCGGTTCAAATTACCCTGTTGAGAGATATTACCAATTTCGAGACCCTCATCAAGAACTTAGAAAACAACCCGGAACTGTATGATTTCGTGTTTGAGATAGTCATGAATGGAATGGAATTCTCTTATAACCGGCACAACCCTCTTATCCATTTCGGAATGCTTCACGGCATATTGAAAAAGGATCAGGGTAAGGTCAGGGTACATAACCGTTTATACGAACAAGCCATTTACAACTACATGGCCTCCAAAATAGAGACCGCCGGGAAAGTAAAATTCGCCCCGGTAAGCAGCTCTTATATCGAGGCAGACGGCACATTACACATCGAAAAGATTATCCGCAAATTCCAGGCATTCATGCAGGAGCAGTACAGCGCTAAGGATAGGGATTTTTTAGAGCGGAACGGCAGGCTGTTGTTCCTGGCTTTTTTAAGGCCCATTATCAACGGCAGGGGATTCGATTTCAAAGAAGTGCAAATTTCCGAAGAAAAGCGTTTGGATATAGTGATTACCCTGCAAGATAAGAAATACATTATCGAGCTTAAAATCTGGCGCGGCGAATCTTATCACCGGGCCGGTATCGAGCAGTTGTGCGATTATTTGGAGCGGCAGCAGCAAACCACCGGGTACCTGTTGATTTATGATCTGCGTAAGGAGAGCGGGCGGATAGGCGATTGGGAAAAGATCGAAGCCGGGGGCAAAAAGATTTTTACCGCTTACGTGTAGTTTTGCCGATTTTCCGCCCTTACTCAAATTAGTAAAAAACCGCGGCCTATGGTTGACAATCGGCGACAATAATAATACTATATAATATGGCGTTTGTTCAAGACCAAGCTTGAAAAAAAGCCACCTAACGGTGGGCAGTCGAAATATGGTCAACACGCCGCTTATTACCGCCATGTAATGGCATATTCGTGTTACAGGAGGACTCCATGAGAGTTACATTAGATATACCTGACAGTTATGCTATGTATTTTAAACGCAGGGATATAGAGAAGGATATGAAACTATACACTGCTTTAATCCTGGTAAAACAAGGGAAGGTATCTCTTTCAAAAGGCGCGGAATTGGCAGGTATAACAATTTACGATTTTTTAAAAGAATGCCGGGAGAATGAAATCCCGGTAATAGATTATTCGAAAGAAAAATTGGCCGAAGAATTTGACGGCATTAAAAGAGAATTCGTTTGATATTAGTTGCAGATAGTTCCGCCCTGATCGCATTATCCTTGTGTAAGGCAATTCATTACCTTGATCTTTTGTTTGACGAGATCATGGTTCCACAGGCTGTTTTCTATGAGATTACGAGAGAGAATAAAAAGGAGGGCCTGGAATTATCGGATTATCTAAAAGACAAAATTGAAACTATAGACATAGGTGATTATTTCATAACCGATTTTTCGATCCACAGGGGTGAGTTCGAAGCCATGGCATTATACAGGAAAGTAAGCGCGGATAAACTTTTAGTTGATGATAAACGGGCCAGGAAAATAGCCAGGCTGAATGGTTTCAAAACAATAGGAAGTTTAGGAATTTTATTAGCTGCTAAAAACAAGGGTTTGATAGACAAGATAAAGCCTTACGTAGAAAAAATCGCGCAGTCGAATATTTATATTAAGCAGGAATTGATCGATTATGCACTGAGCCTCGCCGGAGAAAAATAGAACCAGTGGGTGCGGAACGGGCTTTGCTTTTGCGCGAAAAATTGATATAATTAACTATGAAAAAAATTGCCCTGTTTATCAAGTCCATGAGATTCCACCAGGTGGTGGTGAAAAACAGTTTCATCTTCGCACCTGTAATCTTCTCATTCCACTTCTTTCAAAAAGATTACCTGGGAAACAGCATCCTGGCTTTTTTACTGTTCAGCCTGATAACCGGCTGCATCTATATCTTTAACGACTGCTTCGATAAAAAAAAAGACCGCCTGCACCCGAAAAAAAAGAAAAGACCTATCGCTTCCGGGAAATTAGGAATACCGGCAGCAGCAGTAGCAGCTTCGATCCTAACCGCGGCTGTGTTGTTTTTCATATTTAAGTTTAACCGGGATTTTTTTATTATCACCATCGTTTATATTACCCTGAACATCCTCTACTCTTCCTATCTAAAAAAAATCGTCATCCTCGATGTGATGGTCATTGCCGTGGGTTTTGTTTTCCGGGTAAAAATCGGCGGCGCGGTAACTTATATCGTTATCTCCCCCTGGCTATTGATTATCACTTTTTTGATCGCCATTTTCTTAGGCTTAATAAAAAGGAGACAGGAACTATTAAAGGTAGGCAGCGATAACGACAAAATCAAAACCAGGATCGCCTTGAATCAATACAACCTGCCTTTCTTAGATCAACTGATCTCCATCAGCACTTCAACCACCCTGATCTCTTACATCATCTATGTACTGAACCCGGATATCCAGGCAAAATTCCATACTAAAGAGTTGTATTTAACCGTGCCCTTTGTGGCTTTCGGTATTTTTCGCTACCTCTATTTGACCTACACCAGGGATAAAGGCGAAAGCCCGGCGGAAATAATTTTCTCGGATATCCCCTTTACGGCTAACCTCATCTTGTGGCTGATCGTTTTTCTTTTCTTAATAAATTGAGCGGCGCGGGGGGCCTATAAGGGGCTTTCGAGCAGCATAGAATCGTTTCGCTCATGAAAAGTTTTGATCAAACTTTTACAAAAGTTTGG
>JAGLSW010000312.1 GCA_023135565.1 Candidatus Aminicenantota bacterium
CGCGTGGGGGGGCTATGAGCCGCTTCGCCGCAAGAGGCAGCGGGTGAGCGCTTTTGATTCTAAATAAATAGAAGCTTTGATCAAACTTTTTCAAAAGTTTGGCCCCCGGCAGGGCCGCCGGAGGCTTATAGGCTGGGTGCGCCGCACCCCCGCCGGAGGCAAAATCTTTTTGTATTAGAACAACTTTTATGGTATGCTTAGGGGAATCGTGAAGCGTGGGTCGTAGATCATGAATCGTAAATCGTAAATTTTGAACGGAGAAGAATTTAATATGACAGAAAAGAAAATCCACCCTTTGGACACACAGACGCCCGGCAAAAAGAAAACAGGAAATTCACCTGTCCCCCAGGAAGAGAATACCCTCAAAGACATCGCCAAATTCATCGCCCCCTACTGGAAAAAAGGCATTATACCGGTACTTTTTTTACTGGTATCGACTATTATTTCGTTTGCTTACCCCATGTTCTCGAAGTGGGCTATCGACGGGGTAGTGCTAAAAAAAGATTATGACATGCTGCCCACTTTAGCTATCACCTTCCTAATTTTGATCCTGCTGCAGAGATTATTTTCCTACCTGAACCAAATCACCTTTTTTAAATTCCAGAAAGACAGCATCTTAGACATCCAGGTCAACCTGCTGAGAAAAATATTCTACTATCCCATGGAATTTTTCGACAAAAACCACTCCGGTTACATGATGGGCCGCATCAGGGGCGACGTAGCCGGTCTCAGCTATATTTTTTCCGAAGGGCTGGTTATGACTGTTATGGACTTTGTCAAATTTGCCGGGGTTTTTGTGATCCTGATGACCATGAATGTCAAACTAACTTTGATTTCTGTCTGTATTCTCCCTTTCCTGCTTTTAAAAATCTTTAGTTCCAAAGCCGGCATCAAAAAGATCAACGAAAAAATACTGGAAGAAAACGCCCGCTTAGAAAAGGAGTTATCCGATACGTTCCAGGGTATCGAAGTGTTTAAAAGTTTCTCCAAAGAAGAAGAAGGGATAAAACGCACCGAAGAAGGTATAACCGGCTTTCAACAAATAGAAGTGGAACGCAACCTAATTTTGTCTAAGTACAGGAGTATAATGGGTTTAATCGTTCATTTCGGTGAAGTGCTGCTGCTCTATTTCGGCATCGGCGAAGTGCTGGCCGGGAATTTAACCTTAGGCAGTTATATGGCTTTTTCAGGATATTTAATGTTTCTTTATGGCCCCATAAGAAATCTGAGTACCCTGAACATACTCTTCGATTACGCCCAGCGGAGCTATAAGCGGATAAGAGAGCTGCTGGACATCCTGCCTGAGGACAGCGGCCCGGTGGAGATAGAGGAGATAGAGAGGATAGACGGCGAGAATCTGAGCTTCTCTTATGAGGGCCGGGCCGGGATCATAAAGGGTCTCGATTTTTCTATAAAAAAAGGCGATAAAGTTTTGGTAGAGGGTGAATCGGGCAGCGGCAAATCGACTTTGGTTAAGCTGCTGTTGGGATTGTACCGGCCCCAGGCTGGAGAGATTAAGTATAACGGCATCGACTTAAAAGAGATCGACCTGAAAAAATTAAGAGAGCGGGTGGGTTATATATCCCAGAATGTGTTTTTATTCAATAAAACGGTAAAAGAGAACATCATCCTGGGCCACGAGGCTATCACCGATAAAGAACTGGAAAAATTGCTCCGGGAGTGCAAACTCGACAAAAGGATAAACAGTTTTGAAAAGGGTTTGTACGAAGAGATTTCTGAGAAAGGATACAATTTTTCCGGCGGTGAGAGGCAGCGGATAGCGTTGGCCAGGGCGCTGGTTAAAGACCCGGAGATTATTATTATAGATGAAGGCACCTCGAACTTAGATGTAGAGACTGAAGAAGAAGTGCTGCAAAAGATAGAGGAAAAGTTCCACGATAAGATCATCATCAGGGTGACTCACCGCCGGGCGGAGGACAGGGGATGGAAGAAGATTACCGTTTAACAAGGTCAAGAGGGTCAAGTTTTTAATTTTAGTGTTTTGCTTTAGGACAGGACGCCGCGGGCAGCGGTTAATTTGGAACCGCATGGATAAAATATGCTGAAATTGAAGACCTGATCGATATGATCCAACGGCCTTAAATCCTAAAATCAAAGACCTGACCCCCGATTACCCTCGAGACAAAAAAAAGAGAACAGGAAAAAAAATAATTTTTACACCGCGGAGTTGAAAAACGGTTTTATTTTCTTTATAATGTCCATGAAAGTAAAAAGGAGGTATCGTGATGAAAACAAAAATTACTATCATCGTAATGTTTTTTTTCCTCGTCGCTCTCGGTAGCGAAGCCGGTTGGGCGGTGAATCAAAAAAGGACTACCCGGAAGCGGAAGACCCCCAGGACCATTAAATTGACTCAAATGGTTAAAAAGGTTCATCTTGACTTTCGCAGTAAGGCCAGGGCGGGAGTGAAAACCGCCCTGACCCAGCAGAAAAGCTTCTTGTTAAAACAGGCGGATGTCCGCGAAGTGAAACAGTTGAAAGGCGCTAATCTTTTAGTGACCTTCAAGAGCGGCGAAAAGCTGGTGATGTTCTTAGGTAAAGATCGACTCGGTGCGGGAGCGGATGGCGGCGGGGATAACGCCCAGGTTACATCTTCCCAAAAACAGGTAAAAAAGGTACAGCAGGCCAGGTTCAAAAAAATCCGGGCGTTCAAAAAAATTGTGCTGCTCCACTGCGCGCCGGACTCCCGCAAAGCCCTGATTTTCGACTGCCTGGAAGACGACTACAATGTAGTGAACCCCAAAGCGTGGCAGCAGGTGAGAAGCGATCTCATGGCGCTGGGCTACGTCGTCACCACGAGGCTTAACAATACCGCCAACCTTGCCAATGCCGCGGTAATCGATGACGGCAAATATGGCGTAGTGATGATGCGGGGGCACGGAGGTGATTTAGACGGGGATTTCGGTTTCTTAGTACGCCCCTGGTACGATGAATGGCCCCCTGCCAACAGCGGTTACACGGGAACGATTCGCGCCAGCGCATACAACCATGCGGCGGGTGAGACGCAATTCGGCTATATCATTACCGGCCAGTTCAGTTCAACCTATTGGACGAACCAGCCGTTCCCGAAAACCATGTTTTTCTTAGAGAGCTGCCACGGAGCCGATCCCGGGGCCCTGCCGGGCATGCCCACCTGGACCGTCAATCACGGTGCGTCCGTGTGGTTGGGTTGGGATGAGTCGGTTAGTTTCAACTGCGGTGACAACGGCACCGTGTTGTTTTTCGATAAGTTGAAGAACGGCAATAATGTGGGGCAGGCTTTAGCTGCCGTGCATGCCACCGGCTGCCTTCCGCCGACCCTGGTGGCTCATCCCGCGGGCAAGAACGGCTGCCGGCTGTCGGTATGGAGGAGTGACGGGAATGAGTCTTCCGTACCCAATGCCCAGGATTTCAAGCTGCTTAAGTTAATTGCGGGATCATACCTCAGCGCCAGGATTTCTTTCTACGCGAGGCCCGGTTTCAGCAGTTTTTATTTTTACGTGGATACCGGCGGCACAGCGGCGGCAGAAGTATTGGTGCGCTGTTACCCCGACAAATACGAAGTGAACAAACAGACGCAGCCCGGGCTTTACAACAATAAGGTTTTTACCGGCACCCCATCGAAAAGCGGCGGCAGCTACCGCATCACAGTACCCTGGAACACCGCTTTCGGTTCGGCAAAAACTATTCGCGTTTGGCTGTACAACATGAGCGTCAAGGATCGTATCCCCAATAGCGGGTACGTTCTCGTTAAGAAGTGAGGAGAGGAATTATCCTCTGAGAGACCTGCCGGGCGTGCTCTTTCGAGCCGCCCGGTACGGTTCCGGCGAGTACAGCGAAAAAAATAGTTAAGCTGGGGTTTTCCAGCTTAACCGGCACAGGGGTCGGCGACCCCACCCTATAAAAGTAGAAAAAACGACAGGTTGTAAAAACAGTGTGTTTTTCCAGCAAATTTTTACAGGATAATAATATACAGGGAAGGAGGTCGATATGAACAAAATCGCAGCCCTCATTTTTTGCTTTATTTTAATTTTTTTTTGTGCGCCTGCCTGTGACAACGGGGACGGCTCTGCTCCCGGGAAACAGGAGGAGCAGGGGAGGTCCGCGGCCGGGCCGGGACAGGAGATAACCGTGACAGCATTAATAAAAGAAGCCCATGCAGCGTACGACAAGGCTATCGAAAACGGCAAGACGAAAGAAGAGGCGGCAAAGGTAGCGGCTGATTTCTTAGAGTCTAAGGACATTGTGAAAGAAGTCAAAATAACGTCGGCGGACAGCATTCGTGTAATATTTACGAACAAAGAGGAAGCGCTGTTGATGTTGGGAAGAGGTAGATTATAGCGAAAACAGCCCCAGCCTTCCTCCAGCCCCGGTACGATTTTTTGCACGAAAATGAACTAAGCGCGAAATAAGGGGAAATGATCGACCTCATAAAAGCGGGCGTGGGCCCGCACCTGTCTGCGTGCGGGTACGCACAGGTTTCAAGTTCCCGCTGTCAGGTGGCTTTTTTTTCAAGCTTAGTCTTGAAAAAACGCTCTTTTGTTAATCAGATCAGACAAATAAATGATGTTGAGCCCCTGTATCTTAAATAAACGTTCATCATCACTGACTAACGTTAAATGGTTAACTAACGCCGCTGCGCAAATCACCGCATCAGGCAGCTTTATGTTTTTTTTCTTTCTTAATTCGATTGCTTTGTCCTTTATTTCCCTGGTGATGTTTATTATACATGATCCTGGAAGTAATTTTTTTATCGAAGCTTCATCTTCTTCAGTCAAATTTTTAAACGAAAGTAATTCGATTTCAGTAATTATTGAAACAAAAAAAACTCCTTATTTATTTTTGAAACTAAAATTGGCATTTTCATCTTTTAATAAATTTATGATTGCATTCGTGTCCAGCAGGTATTTACCACTCATCTCTTAGTTCCTTTTGATATTCTATACCTTCCGGGAATTTTCTGAATACCCCTTTACACTGCATTAAATTTTTTAAAGGGACTCCCTGGGGTTCTTCTGCTTCCATATTTTCAACAATGGTAATAAACACCTTTGCTCTTTTCACCTCGATCTTCTCATACAGGGGGAAAATTTTACCTTCATCATAAATAGCTTCTATCGTTTCATACATCCTATTATCTCCTGATATTTTTAATTACGCTTATATATTAAAACGAAAAAACAATTTTGTCAACTTTTCCGGGATTATCTTTCTTCGTGCACGAAAATGAATTAAGTGCGAAATAAAGGAAAATGATCGACCCCATAAAGAGGATAATTGCACAGATTCTTCTCCTGCTTGAAATTCAAAAGAGTGGCTCGCGATAATACCTGAGGGGAATACTTCTCACCGAAATATTTCAAACTGGTCTTTCTCCTACTGGTTCCTGCTTTCACTTCCAGGGGATAAAGCCTTTCGTCATATTGAACGATAAAATCAACCTCAGCCGCGCTTCCGCTGCTCCAATAGTAAAGCTCCTTCATGTGAACATCCCGGTACAAAGCTCCGGCCATCAACTCCTGGGCCGCATAATTTTCAGTAAAAGCGCCGTTGTAACCGGAAAAAAGGCGGTTCCCTTCAACGATAGTCCGGGCGGAGATGTTCAAGAGGGCGCCTAAAAGTCCAATATCCAACAGGTATAATTTGAAAATATTATCTTCTTTATAACCGCTCAAGGGCAGTTTCGGCGTTTTGATGTTATAAGATTTGTACACTAAACCGGCATCCACCAACCAGCGGATCGCTTCATGATAATCCCTGGCCCGGGCATTTTTCGATATTTCCGAGTATTTAAACTTCTTGTTCTCTTTTGCCAGTTGCCCGGGAATGGCATACCAGGCGTCGGTAACCCGGACAGCTTCGCTCTTAGAGGTATGTTTCGAGAAATCATGCAAATAGGTTGACAAAATGTCAGCCTGGATTTGCCGGATTTTTTTCAGGTTCTTGTCTTCCAGGTAGCTTTTTATCGCCTCAGGCATGCCGCCGGTAAAAAAATACATTTTCAAAAAGTCGATCAATTCCTCATGAAAAACAGTGGGCAGCGGTTCGAAATCCTTTTTGTTTTGCAGGTATTCCCGCAGCATCTTTTTGCCCACTGCTTCTAAGTATTCCGCGAAAGTGAAAGGATAAAGGTTCAAAAAAGTCACTTTTCCTACGGGGAAAGGTGCCGAATGACCCAATTTTAGACCCAAAAGCGATCCGGCGGCTGCGATATGGTATCGGTTGGCTTTTTCATTAAAATATTTTAATGCGGTCAGGGTTTCCGGGGAATTTTGTACTTCATCGAAAATGATCAGGGTCTTTTGGGGTAATATCCGGACTTCACTATAAATGGAGAGCCTTTCGATGATTTTTTCGGGCTGAATCCTGCCGCTGAAAAAGATATTAAGACCCGGGTCTTCTTCAAAATTGAAATAAGCGGTATTAGTATACTCTTTTTTCCCGAACTCTTTTAAGATATAGGTTTTGCCTACCTGCCGCGCACCCTTTAATATCAAAGGTTTTCGCGTGTTCGATTGTTTCCACTGCAGCAGTTCGTTATAAAAATCACGTTTCATGGTAACTCTTTAATACCAAAAAACGTGAAAAAAATCAAGAGAAAACTCCCAAAAACGTGAAGTTTTTTAAAAAAATACTCCCAAAAACGTGAAGATTTCCGAAAATAAACCCCGAAAAACGTGAAAAATTCAGGAAATTATCTCCCAAAAACGTGAAGATTTCCGAAAATAAACCCCGAAAAACGTGAAAAAAAAGCCGCCTTCGGCGGGAGAAGTGTGAGAATATGTAAAACATGCCGGTAGATAAATTTCGGCAGTGGCACTGGGGCTGTTTTTACTTGACATTCCTTTGTTTTGATAATATCATTAGGCCATTACATGGCGGTAATAAAAAACATGTTTTACATATTTCGAGTTTCCACCGTTTGGTGGCCTTCTTTCAAGCTTAGCATTGAAAGAACACTATACTATAGGAGCTGCTATTATGAGTAAATCAAAACGTAAAGGATTCACGGTTTTTATCCTAACATTTGCCCTTTTTATCAACTGTTTCGGGGAGGAAGACTTTTTCTCCACCGGCCCGGCTGCTTTTACTTTCGACGAATTTTTAATGAAAAACCTGCCGGGCGGTTTTTTCTATCCTTCTTTCCTGGAAAATTACGCCCCGGGCGCGGCGTTTATGATCGAAGAAAATAACGCCTTCGCCCTGATAGATAATCCCAGGGTTTATTATGAAGGAGACTCTTTTATTAATTTTAACTGGTTCTACAACGGCGGCAAAATAAACTCCGCGCTGAACCCCGGTTCACCCGCCGTGCTGCTGCCTTTCTCTGCCACCAGCGGGTACAGGATGCAGGGCGAAACTCCCAAACGCCGGGACTATGGTCTTAACTTCATATCGCGGATGCCCCGGGAAGACATTGCCCGCGTCATGGTTTCCTCGGTGTATCCGGACATGGGCGGCTATATCGACGGGCTGATCTCCCTGATCCCGGACCACGCCCTCAACCGGGACGATTTCCTCTACTCTACCAGGAGAAAAACACTGGGGAATTTTTTCGTAGACGGTATGCTGGGGAAAAAATTCGCTGATTCAGCCCTGTCTCTCTCTTTTAATTATTTCCATATAAAAAGACAGTTTAACGATTTTAATGCTCTCGATACTACTTTCGAGGAAACCGGCAAACTATTCTTGGTCAATGCCCGCTTCCAAAAAGAATTAAAAAAAGGCGGTTACGAAATTTTCGCGGTTTTTAATCATTCGGACAGGTCGAATTTCAACGCCGAAACAGGCTGTTATCCCCAGGAAACCGGCGCCCAAAAAAGAGATTCTTTCCTTACCGGGTTCAACCTAAATAAAAAGAGTTTCGATTTGAAATTCTCTTTCCAGTTGGAAAAAGAAACCATTGCACCCGTGGTGGAAAATTTCTACAAAGACTTAAAAGATAACGACGGCGACGGTTTGTTTCCTTCGGGCAGATGGGGCGATTTTTCCGCCGCGGTCTTTAATTTAGACTTAGATGTGCCGCTGACGATCCGCCTCTCCTCCGGGGCAATAAAAATGAATGCTTTCGTAGATATCAGGCACTCTATTTTGCAGGGCAGTGAAGAGATAAACGCTTATAATCCTATCTTTTTCGATAAAACCCCTTATTTAGTGGTATCCCGGCAGGAAGGCGGCGATTATACCAATAGCAATAGTAATGTGAAATTTGGACTAAATATGGCCTGGGACATTTCCGCCTCCGTGTCTTTGTCGTCGCGGTTGTTCGCGCACTATAACCGGCTGGGGATAGAAAGCCCGGGCGCCGGTTTTTCTTTTTTCAGTCCCGGTTTCGACATGGGCTTGCACCTATTTAAAAACAAGAAAACCGAAATTTTCCTCTCTTTGGGGCAAATTCCTTACGACACCCGGGAAAACCTCAACTACTTTTTAGAAACGCGCCGTCCTTCCGGTGCCGTCAGCTATTGGAACGACCATAATAACGATGCGATTTTTCAAACAGGTGAAGCCGGGCAAACTTTTGCTTATACGGGCGGCCGGTATCACGCCGCGGCGGAGGACTTATCCGCTCCCGTAAAGCAGCGCTTTTTGATAACGCTCTCCACGAAAGTCTCTCAGAAATGGGTTTTCAGTCTTAAAGGGATTCTAAAAAAGATAAAAAATAATTTTGCCGTCCGGTTTCCCAATGAAGAGGATTACGGTTTTTTTGAATCGCATAACGGTTATGATGTATTCTTCTTAGACAGCCCCCCGGAGAGCTATTTGCTCAGCAATTACGATTACCGCAAGGAGCCCATTTACGCCCAACTGCTGATTAATCTAAAAGGAGGAGAAAAAGACAGGTGGTTTTTTGATTTTTCTTTTTTATCTCATATGGGGTTGGGTGTCACTGCTTTCGGCAACGGCCCCGGGTCCAACGACATCGGCATTATTTCCGAATCCATGGCCAATCCCAATTCCCGCATAAACGGTTTTGGCCGGGTCGATGGCGACAGGGCTTTTTTAGGGAAAATTTATTTCGGTTTTTATATGACGCGGAATTTGTTTATGGGCGTCAGTCTTAAGTACCGGGACGGCAATCCTTTTGCTTTTATCGACAGTTTTTATGCTCACAACCAGTGGGCGCTTTACTATTCCACCATCCAGGCGGAAGATGAAAAAGGCGTAAAAGGCGGCCCCAGGGAGGATTTTTTATCCGACGTCAGCATCAAATTAAATTACAAATTTAAGTTATTCGACAAAGATGCGCTGTTGAGTCTATCTATATTTAATCTTCTGGATTTAGGTCACGAGTTGTCCGAATACGCTTTTTCCGGGGGCAGCCGCTATGCTGCGGAGCTGCATATTCCCCGCAGTATGAGGTTGACCTTTGCCATGGGTTTTTAGCTACTAGTAAATTCGCCACAGAGCGCTTCTCGCTTTTAAATAATAAAAAGTTTTGTTCAAACTTTTTCAAAAG
>JAGLSW010000313.1 GCA_023135565.1 Candidatus Aminicenantota bacterium
AGGGCCGCCGGAGGCAAGTTGTTTTTCTTATTTGCTATTTTTTTTGGGATTTTTTATAATAAGATTCTATATAATAAAGGAGTTTTTATGGCTGTACTAAAGGTATCATGCGATCAGGTGGTTGATTTTCTCGAACAAAACCGCTTTGAATTCATGAAAAGTTTGCGGGATTTGAATTTTTACGATGACGCGGTGGAGTTTAAGTATAAAACCCCGCTGGGCGGGCTGCTGCTAAAAATAGAACTGCTCTCTTTTGAAAAGGGTATTCTCCGCTTGAAAGTGGATTCCAAAGATATGCGCTGGAAATTGGCAAATACATTCGCGGGTCTCAAAGGAATTATCGACAGCGCCATAGAAGAGAATAACCTGACCCGCTTCGTAAAACGGGAAGAGGCGAAACAATTGTATTTCCAGGTTTTGCTCAATGATATCATCAGCGCCTGGGTCAAAGGAATCGTAATCGAAAATATCCGCCTAAAAGACCGGCAATTTATTATTGATTTCTAAGCGGACGGCGTCCGCACCCTAATATAAGGTAAAAAAAATGACTGGAAAGAAAAAAAGTTTGTCTTTTTAACAAACTCTAAACTATAAGGCCGCAAAAACAAACGGTATCAGGAGAGGAGAAGCTTAACCACTAAAGGAAACGCAATAAAAGTCCCGATTGCCGATCCTAAAGAACCGAAAATCGTCACTAATAACGCCCGGGTCAACCGGTTTCGCCACCAGCCTCTGAAAGTAGAGGCGTCATCGGCGGCGCTCTCGAAATCCTTGACTTTGGGCCGCACTAACAGTATCTGTACCAGACCGGTTACCATACCGGCGCCGATCATGGGATTAAGACTGGTAATGGGTGCGGCAAAAAAACCGGCCGGGATAGTAAGCGGGTGACCCAATGCCAATATGCAGCCTATGGACGTCAATACGCCGTTGATGAGAATCCAATAAATAGCCGCTTTGCCGGTCATTTCACTGTTGCCCGAAGCAAACCCGTATATAAAAAAGAACAACACCGCCGCCGGCAGAATCCAGGGGAGAATCTTAATCATTTTGGAGGCAGGGGGGATTAGTTCGATCTCTTTTAGTTCCTCTTCGCTAATTTTACGCTCGAAAGAGCGGATTATCCCCGGCACATGAGCAGCGCCTACTACAGCCACTGTTTTTTGCCCTAAGTGCTGCTGGATTTTCCCGGCCAGGTACAGGTCTCTTTCATCCAATATCACCTGTTTCATCTTAGGCATGATCTCTCCCATTTCCGCGATTAATGCGGTCAGGGTATCTGATTTTTTTAATTCCGCTATCTTTTCTTCGTCGATCTCTTCCCCTGCCTCTCCGGCAAAAAGCAGCGCAGCGAAGGCTTTTATTTTATCCCAGAAAGTCATTTTCCGGATCAACCGTTTAAGCGTAGCAGCCAGGTCCCTGTCCGCCAATACCAGTTTCGTCTTTAACTCCCCGGAAAGATCGACTGCTTTTTTAAACTCGGCTCCCGGCGTTACACCTAATTTTTTGGCTATTTTTTTCTGGTAAGCCGACATAATCAGTTGAGCAGTAAAAAAAAGAGCTCGTTTTTTTTTTATGATTTCGATAATATCTGTATTTTCGTACCTTTTCCTGTTTTGCAGCACCTCAAGGCGCTGCTTATCCAATTCCACGGCAATAGTATCCGGTTCCACCCGGTGAATGGTTTCTTCAACTAACCTGGCCGAATCAGCGGATACATGTGCTGTACCGATGAGATGCAGCTCTCTGCCATCGGCGAAAGAGAGCTTATGAACATCCTGTGAAATTTTTTCTACATTCGCTTTCGTGTATTCGTTCACTATAAACTCCTTAGTAATATCCAGGGGACCAATTAGGTGACATAAGTTGTAATAAGTGTAATAAGTGATTATATACCCAAATTTAACAAAATACAAGAGCGGAAGCAGTAACTATCCAGTTTTGGGAAAAACTAAAACAGACTTGCCTCCGGCGGCCCTGC
>JAGLSW010000314.1 GCA_023135565.1 Candidatus Aminicenantota bacterium
CATTATTGCTTCGCAAAACACCCCAGCCTTAAGGCAACAGTATTGCAGGGCCGCCGGAGGCAATATATAGAGTACCGGTTTTTTTATTTTAAGTCTTTACTTTTGTTGAACTTTCTGCTATAGTCTGACTTAAAAGGAAGTTAGGAGAAAATTAAAAGAAAGTTAGAATAAAGTCAGGAGAAAAAATATGGGTGAGAAAAGGTTGTTGAACAACCTGATTCAATGTTTATTGAATGAGGCTACACAGGCTGAAAGATGTAATCTCGAGAGGATAGTCGAGTCAATCGTAGAGGACGAAAAGAGCCCATTTAATGCGGGTTATTTTTTTCGTCATGACCAGGTAAAGGAAACTTTTAAATTTGCCGGGATATTTCCCAACATGTATGATTGCGTGGGGAAAGAGATTAAGGATGAGTTAAAGAAAAGTGGATGTAAACCTGAAGCCCCAGAGCCAACACCAGGATGTGGCTTGTTTTGCTATGTAGCTAAAAACTTTAAGAGGAACTCCAAACACGACGCGGGATATATTATTGCAGTAAACGACCTCAAAAAATTCAAAAAAAAGAACAGGTTAAAAGAGTACTATATCGACATTCCTTTTCCTGGTAAAGAAGTGAAGTCCGAATATGTATTCCCGGTTTATATATGCAATGGTCAACAAACAGGATCCGGTTCAGAAAAAATCCTTCATGCTGTTATTGTTCTGGTTTCCTTTGAAAAAAATAATATCCCGCGGAGTGATATTAAAATCCTCTCGGACCTTATAAGCCTGATAATTTCCAACGAATCTAAAGAAATCGCCAAGAATTCTTTTCATGAATTTGTTAACACACTCTCTAATTTCGAAAGTGTCGAGTACTCTAAGGATGAATACGATAAAATATTTAAGGCTTTGAGGAAATTATACGTAAAGGACGAAGAGGAAACACTAAAACACTGTCAGCTAAAACACGCTTCACTGTGGACGTTGAACAATGTAGATGAACAAAATGTTTTTTTAGTTAAAGAGAAGAATTTCAATTTCCCGGCTGGATCGACAGACCTGACAAATATCATTACAAACAAAGAAATCCCTGAAGAGGGTAAACCACATTATTTTTATCAGTTTATAACCGAATGTAAAAAGAAAATCGAAGATACGTCGGCAAATGTAAATTTTGAGAAATTAATTAAAATCTCCAGTTTTGAGGATGTAGGTAGACAGTTTTATAATAAAAAACATTTCGCTGAAATGTGCAAGGTTTCAGATAGTGATCTTGTTGTCCTTTTCCCCATTATTCCTCATTTCGGCAAAAATCAACATAAGTATGAGAATATAGGCTTGATGGCGCTCTACTTCGATACGAATACCTTCACCTATCATTACAATGTAAAATTCTTAGAAGTTATGTCGCATAAAATATATGAGAATATGCAGATCGTAATTTCTAAAACAAGGCGAAATATCAGGAAAGCCATTTTCAAGGATATTTCAGACACAGTAGAAAAAGAGAAAAATTTCTATAATAAAGCTTCCTGTGTAATAAAAAAGAAAATAGATTTCAGGTCTTGCTTGATATATCTATTCAGCGATGACCGAAAAAAGTTAGAGTTAAAAACAAAAGAAAAGTTAAAAGGGTTCCCTGAAATAATTGAGATCGAAGCTAATGATACCTTGAGTATTATTAATAGTGTTATTCATGAAGAAAGATCGGCTCATAGGACTTTCGATTATCTTAAAAAATTAAGAGACAACCAGGAAACAGACCCTTACAGGATTTGGTACAGCAAAAAATTTATAGAAAACGGCAAGACAGAAGAAGATATGATATATTCGTGCATGATAATTCCCATAGAGATAGCTCACAATAAATCCGCGGGGATCATAATTTGCCTGAACAATAAAAGAAATGTTAATACCACCGATAAAAGCGAAGAATCCTTTTTTTCCTTTTATGATTATGAAATCGCCTACATCGGAGCAGAGGTAATATCTGTCTATGTTGAGTTACTTAGCCATGCTAAAAAAGCACGGAATACTTTGAAAAAGCTGGCCCACGAGATCCCGGGACAGGTAAGTTTCATGACGCAAACTGTCAGTCTGATACTTGATGAGTTTACCTGGGTTTTCGAAAGCCTTAATTATTTAAAAAGGTTTCTCGCTAATACCCAGGATTATCATCAAATATGTGATGAATTTGGAAAGATTTACAAACAAATCGATGATAAAAGAGAACATATGCTAAATATAATCGACCAGCATGATCAGGCTGCCAAGCGGGTGGAGGTTTTTACAGAGTTTCCCAGGTTAGACAAGCTCGATGTTAGAAAGGAAGTAGAAGAATTAAACATGAAAAGATTTTTATCATCGATCATAAACGGATTACGGTTAAATGCGAAAAATCGTGGTTTATCTGTTGAGTTTACTTTGGATGACCGGGGGATGAGAGACAATCTTGCCGTTCACCCACTTTTCAGGTTGGCGATTTGGAATTTAATCAATAATGCGATTCAATATGCCCATTTCGGTACAACTGTTCATATCACTTTTGAAAACCGTATTGATCGTTACGAAATTCATGTGGAAAATATCGGGATCCCAATCCCGGATGATATAAAAGACAAAATATTTGAGGAGAATTTCCGAAGCAAAGAAGCAAAAACGGAGTTTCTTCAAGGCACTGGTTTGGGGCTAACCCTGGCTGCAAAAGTGGTTGAAGCACATGGTGGTAGGATTATCCCAGAAATCAGGAATGACATTTGCTCGAGAAACATTTTCGGAATTTTTGAGATAGCAAAAATTCTTGAAAATCTCAAATCGGAAGAAAAAAGGGGGAAATATATAAACCAAAAATCGCCAAAACATAGGGAATACAGCGATTTTAGAAAGGAATTGGAATTCTCAAGAGAGGAAGAAAGAGTCTTCGATAAATATAAAAGGTTTTCGATATATAAGAGTGATAGACCTATTCGCGGCGTGATAGAAGATTATTTAGAGATGATTTTTGACGGAAATGAGAACCTGGAAATTTTATTCATGGAGCATATAAATATACCCATTAACTATGTTAAATTTACCATAAAATTAAAAAAGGAGGTAAGATGAAAAGAATATTACTTATTGAAGACGAAAAAGAGATGAATTTTAGACTCATAAACAGGTTGAAGGAAATTTACGATGTAGTGCATGCAAGAAGTATTAATGCTGCAATTAACGCACTGGAATTAAGCAAGCAGCAAGGTAAAGAATTTGATTTGACCATCCTGGATATTATGATGTCCCCCGGTTCCCATTACACTACCGAAGAAACTAATGAAGGAATTGAAACAGGTTGGGTATTTTATAAAGATAAGTTTGAGAATCTCAATACACCAGTCGTAATCTGGACTCGGAATAGGGATATCTTTGTTAAACCCTGGGGGCCTAATGTCGTGGAAAAATTGATAAAAAGTAGCAATAGTAACCAACTGGTCGATGTTGCCAAAAAACATTTAGGAGAATGATTATGAATAGAGAGGATCAGCAAGCGCCCAAAAAGTTTAATTATGTTTTCTGGCTAATTATTGTTTTAGGGATTCTAACGGTTTTTACATTTTTCAACACCTGGGCAGTCATCAAAGGAAAGGCTGAAGTAAGAACAGACAACACCGATTATTTAAATGCAATAATTGGCATTACCGGTTTCCTGGCCGCATTTTCTGTTATCAGTATTTATTCTGTTTTTAATGCTAACGTTGAGAAGGAAAAAGTTAAACTCGAAAATTTGAGAAGCAAGGTAGAAGAAAAGGACACAGATTTAGAAAGTCAGATCAAAGACAAAACTCAGGAATTAAGCGGAAAGCTACAGGCTCAAATTGATCTTTCAGAGGAAACTGGAATGGAATTAAATGATTATTTAAATCTTATTAAAAGTATCAACAATTTAACATCTCCATATTGTATTGACCTGAAAAAGATAGAAGCCATCAAATATTTTAGTACCATTCCATATGTAGATGAGGATATACAGGAGCTTATATACAATTTCTATAAATCCATCGAATCAAACGAGGAAGAGAAGTCAAAAAGATATTACCCCGAGCTGAAAAAATTACTGGAAGAATGGGGATATGATTGAAGAAGAATAGTTCGTAGTAAAAATAGAGTTTACTTCATCGTTCATCATTCATAACTCATAATTCAGTCTTTCGGGTTAATAACTTTTTTCTAAAGTGAGGGCTTTGTAGTCTTTGTAAAATCCGAAATCTAACAGCGCCTTCTTATACGGGCTGTCCAATACCGGTTCTTCGTTTATTGTTTCCACTTTGACGCACTTCAAAGGTTGAAATTTGCGGCTGATCAAAATCTTAAAAAACTCTAAATACTCGAGGATACGCGGGTGGTCCGCTTCTACTTTGAAAACAAGCTCTTTGCCGTTCTTCTTGGATACCAGCACATTCTTGCTGCCCTGGAAAACCAGATGTGTAGTATTGAGCCGGTGAGGTAAAGAAAACCGTATCTCCTCGATACCGATGCCGCAGAGCGAGGCGGGGTCAGCCGCGTTCATCCAAAAAACAGCGTCTTCGGATAAGCTCCTTTCCAAAATACGAAAAGCAGCGGGAGTGCAAAATTGCAAGCCCAGGATGCCTTCAAAAAATTGACCGCTGAAAATCTCGCCGGACAACTCCATCAACCGCAGCACGGGGAAAACATTAGCCCAACGCAGCGGCGCCGGTTCGTTCCACAATAACTCACGGAACAAAACCCCGTAACGCATAAATAACTGCCGGATGCGGTCTTTGATTAGTTCCTGTTTGTCTAAAGCATCGAAATCTTCTTCTTCGGGCAGTTTCAACATAAACCAACTGCCGCTGAAAGGCCGGGTGTTCTGCCAACG
Source organism: Candidatus Aminicenantota bacterium (assembly GCA_023135565.1). Lineage (GTDB taxonomy): Bacteria > Acidobacteriota > Aminicenantia > UBA2199 > UBA2199 > JAGLQA01. The sequence goes on from JAGLSW010000314.1 coordinate 4,857, forward strand.
GCTGAAACTGAGACGACGCCGGGGAGGCCGCGCCGCGGCTATTTGCCCAGCTTTGAAACGGTTCATTATGCCGCTGCGCAAAGTTTGATAATCGTCGTTCGTAATGCCACCGGCCCAGACCAGTTCCCATAAGGCGGAGGTTAGCTCGGGGGACGATAACCCGGTTTCTTCGATCAGAACGCTGAAATCCAATTTGCCCCGGCTTTCACTGAGAAGCTTTTCAACTACCTGCGCTGCTTGTGAGAAATTGATTTTTTTGCCTCCGGCGGCAAGGGG
>JAGLSW010000315.1 GCA_023135565.1 Candidatus Aminicenantota bacterium
CCGGAGGCAAGTCTGTTTTAGTTTTCTCCAAATCCGGATAGCTGCTGGCATTGTCGAAAGATTTGTAGTACAATGAAACAATCAAATGAAACAACAGTACTTTTATACTCAAAAAGAGCAAGAACGGGTGGCCCTCGTAGGCGTGGCCCTGAAATCAAGCAAAAAAGAAGAAGCGGAATCCCACCTGCAAGAACTTGCCCTCCTGGCAGAAACCGCCGGAGGCCTGCCGGTAAAAAGCTTCATCCAGCGTTTACCCCGCCCCCATCCGGCTACATTCGTGGGCAAAGGTATGCTGGAAGAAATTAAAAATTACGTCAAAGAAAACCGGGTAGATACGGTGATTTTCGACGATGAACTCTCCGCTACCCAACTGCGCAATATCGAAGAAAAACTGGAATGCAAAATTCTCGACCGCACCCACTTGATCTTAGATATTTTTGCCGGCCGGGCCAAGACGGCTCATGCCCGCATCCAGGTGGAATTAGCACAGTATAATTACCTGCTGCCCCGCCTGGCGGGGATGTGGACTCACTTAGAGAGACAGCGGGGCGGCATCGGTCTGCGGGGTCCGGGTGAGACCGAGATCGAAACAGATCGCCGTGTGATCCGGGATAAGATCGCCCGGCTGAAAAAACAGTTGACTCTCATCGATAAGCAGAAGAGCACCCAGCGGCGCAGCCGGGGCAAATTGGTGCGGGTGGCGTTAGTGGGTTATACCAACGCCGGTAAATCCACGCTGCTGAATCTTTTGAGCAAGTCGAAAGTACCGGCTGAAGACAAACTCTTTGCCACCTTAGACACCACAGTGCGCAAAGTGGTGATTGGGAATTTACCTTTTTTGATGGCTGATACGGTAGGTTTTATCCACAAGCTGCCCCATTTTTTGGTGGAATCTTTTAAAGCCACCTTAGACGAAGTGCGCGAGGCCGATCTGCTGCTGCACATCATCGACGCTTCTCATGCCGATTACGCAGCCCAGATGCAGGTGGTGGCAGGCACCTTAAGAAATCTCGGCGCCGCAGACAAACCCCAGTTTACCTTATTTAACAAAACAGATCTCTTAAACTCGCCGCCGGAGCAGGAGGAGAACCCCGGTGTTTTAGCGCCTCCCGGTTTAGAAGGAGAGCAGTCTATCTATATCTCCGCCGCGAAAAAAGTCAACATCGACATTTTGCGAGACAAGCTTTATGAGCGAATCAAAGAGATTCATATCACCCGCTATCCTTACCACGATTTCCTTTATTAACCCCGCGGCACAGAGAGCCTATAAGCCCCTGACCGGGAATTCTATAAATGCGAATCTCTTTTATGAACCGAGAACCCGGCACTGTTAAATTTCCGTTCGTAGGGGGCAAAGATGCGGCGTGAGGAGGTATGCTTCTTGCTAAACAAAAGTTTTGTTCAAACTTTTTTAAAAGTTTGGCC
>JAGLSW010000316.1 GCA_023135565.1 Candidatus Aminicenantota bacterium
TCCCAAAAACTCTTGACAATACGCCGGCGCGCTTAACTGCCTATCCTGTAGATTACTTTGACGCCTTGCACTTCCTTTTTGATAGGGAAAGTACCTAAAAGAGTATACCCGGAAAAGCCGCTGCGAACAAGAACTTTGGCATTGACCCGCTGCCACAAATTCCTGTTCTTAATAAAAGCGGTTTTCGACCTGGCGGTGTAGCCGCCGAAACCGGCTTTTATCAGGATTTCTCTGCTGGTTTCTCCCGGCTGCAAGCCGTCCCCCGGCAGGCGCAGGAAACCTTCGCCCATTACTTCGCCGCTTTTCTCTAATTCGAAAACCGCTTTAAGATAAATATCCTGCAGCAGTTCTTTACCGTTGTTTTGTAGTTTGAGAGTCAGCGACGGCACGATGACCGCTTTGCCGCGGGTTATTTTTTTATCGAGCCATTTAGAATCTAAATAAATTGCCTGTAAGGGAAGAGGCGTTTTATTCATTTCACTGATTTTTGTTTTGCCGGTGAGCTTTAAACCCGCTATTTGCCGTTTCACTTCGATTTTCCCTATTTGGGCTAAGCCCGTGCCTGTTTTGATATAGATTATTGCCTTTACCGGTTTCCACTCCGCCGCGTTTTCTATGAAAGCCGTTTTAGACGAAGCCCGGTAGCCGAATTTGGATTTGATGAAGATTTCTTCGCTGGTTTCGCCCGGCATAAGGGGTTTGGTGAACATATAGGCGTTCCCGTCGCCCAATTGTTTGCCTGCTTTTTTAGGAGCGTTTTTTGTTTTGAGGCTAACGTTTCCGCCGCTTCCATGGGCTGCGGGCAGTGTCTCATTCATGAATTCGAAAATCCCGATAAAGTTGATGTGTTTGAGGGGTTTGTCGCCGGTATTTTTTACTTTCATCGTGATAGAGGGGACGAGTTTGACCCCGATAGGGGTGACTTCTTTTTCTACCCATTGGGAATCGAAGCAGGCGATTTTGATGGCTGCTGCCACCTCGTCGATAGACAGCCTGCCTGAAGCGTTGATATAAAAGAATACAGACAATAAAATCGTCGCTGCCGCGGTAAAAATAATAGTCAATGAGCGGGGCTTTTTTAGGCGGTTAAAGAATTTTTTTTCTTCGCCGGTGTAGGCGGCGAATAGGGGATCTTGTGTTTCTTTAATAATAGAAAGTTTATTGTTAGTCATTTTGCACCTCCTTGATAGTGTTTTACGTATTGTCAAGAGTTTTTGGGAAA
>JAGLSW010000317.1 GCA_023135565.1 Candidatus Aminicenantota bacterium
GGTCAATTTTAATGAGCGCTATAGGTAATTAGCCATACAGTTCTTTTAACTCCGTTAAATCCCGGTTCCGGAATTCCCTGACGTCTAAGTCTATATCTATTTTACCATAGGCGTTTATCAGGTTGTCCCGCCGCAGTTTGCCCAACCATTCCGCCAGTGCGGTATTAATGATTTCGGTTTTGTTGGTTATCCCGGTATGTTTACCGATAGCTTTTATTAGCGAATCATTGATGTTCAGCGTAGTTCTCATCTGTGCCTCCTGTGCATAAAATAACATTATATCACTTGCCTGTCAAGTTAAATCTGAATTTTTCTTAATCCGGTTCATGGTCGTTACCCCGGAGATAGAGACGGCCTTTCAACATGAGCCGGGAAAAACTACCCGGGGCGGGCGCACAAACATTTCCGTATGACCCGGAGAGATTTCCGCATGATGTACGGGGATTTTCTATAATTTCAGATACCTTTTTTTTAATGCAGGGAGATTTCCCGGTATTCCGCGAAGGATTTTTGGGGCGCGGTAGGATTTTCGATAGAATCAGGGTAAATCTAAAGTGGGTGAGGTTAAGCAGATTTTAAACGCCTCAAACGTTTAACAACTTCAGGGGGATTCTTATCCGCTTCTCTGCTTGCGCGATCGGTGTATTCCCGCCATGCCTGCAAATAGGCGTCTATTTTTCCCCGGTTATGGAAATAATAAGTGATGGTGGTATAGACTTGTTCCACGTTGAGGCTTGTATATCGAATCGCTATCTCTTCAGGGCTGGAACCGTCGAAAAAATCTTCCAAAATCGTTTCGATCCCGATTCGTGTGCCCTTCAAGCGAATGTCGTCTTCACTTAGAAAATCGAAGTAACTTTCTAATTCCACGTTTACTCCTAATTTAATAGTAGAGTATACTTCAATCCCAGGCAGTTGTCAATAATGGGGCCTGAAATTTTAAGGGACAGGTCTACTCACAGTAAAATAGGCCGATTCGATTCTGTCTTTACTTTAGCTGAACGAATAGAGAAGCAGCAGGGCAATCATTCTTTTTACACTTTTTGGGGAGGACATTATTGTTGTCGTTAGCCCTGACAGGTAACCAAATGATCGTATCATTAAAATCGGCGGGTTTAAATTTGCACCAGATACACAACAATATCTTGATCAAGTCACCGATATGGGTATTCCTCCTGACTACAAACACTTTGGCATGCTGCCCTTTTTCGAGGTGGTTTCCGAAATGTGTGGGCATTGAGCTCCGGTCTCCTGTAACCAGTATGCGGTTATTATTTTGAATAGAATTGAGGATATCTTGGTCTATTGAACCCAGGGGAGGCGCGCCTTCCTCTCCCACTCTAATTATATCTATCAAAGGCACATGTAAAATCAATTGGGATTTCAAAGCTTTCCTGATATTTTCATCTAATAAATAGATAATTTTGATCTCGCCAGGGTCTTTCTTCTCTATCTTCGAGTAGGTTTTTATATTTAAATTCTCTTCTATACTTTTGTTCTTTGCATTTATAACCATAAAATTGTACTCCTTTTTTTACCGGATAGGGTTTTCAGCGACCGATTACAGCGTCATATACTTGATCCCTTGAAGGGAATTTTGGGTGAATCTTCAAATAATACCTCCTAAATAAGTATAACGCTGCTGTTATTAACACCAGCAAGCATAGAAATAAAAATTTTAGACTTGTTTGACATATCCAGGTAATTGTGAGACCCCCTGGCCCACTAATTACTTTGTCGATGTGCCCAAAGTCCCCAATAAACCGATTTTTGGGGCTGTACTTTTTGAGGATTTTTTTCTGTGATTTTACATCATCTTGAGAAGATGTTTTTTTTTTGCAGCATATTCTTCGTGCTTGGACACGGTAAGGCATAGATAGCCAACCTCTTTTGGCTGCGGATGTGCAATTTATATGGTTATTTTTTATAGAGTGCGTAAACTGTTTATAATCACTGGTATTATTTACCGATGGGTCCTGAAAAATTTCGTAAATCTCGTCAAATTCGTTGAAGGCCAGAGGGCTGATAGATGGAATTTCTCTACTTTCGAGCCATTGATGATAGCCCTCCCCGGGGAGACATACCCCACCAATAGTTTGTGGTTCACTTATTGTCCCATCGTTTTGAATGCGTCTCAACTCCGACAACATTTGTTCTACTAAGGTCATTTCATTATCGACTGGCTCGATAAAAATAATCGAATCTGCGATTTCGGACGTTAGATAATCGATGGGTTCGGGGTGAAATTTTAGTTCTCCGGCAGCGTTAATTTCTTCGATGGCTTCAGCGTTGATTATGCCTGGGAATGACATTTCCATCAAAGAGCTAGCAGGCTCCAACCATTCTAAAATTTCATCATGTACCGTTGTTGGTACATTTGGCGGTTCCGGGATAGAGAAAGGTAATAACTGATATAAACGTCCGATACGGCCCATGCTATCTTCGTCCTTCAATCGACTCGGAACAATGGGGGCTTGTAATACTGAAATAAATGTATCCATAACTTTATTCTCCTAATTATGAGAGAGATTGTGGCAATGAAACCACGTTAACACGTTAATAAGTTAATATGATATTATAAAGGAAAACACTTTTAAATTCAAGTGAAAAATAAAAAAAACAAAATCAAGAAAGTGGTTCTTGGATTGGTAAAACCCGGCTGTGATCGGCTTTTTCATTTACGGGCCCGGGAGAATGTTCTCCGGCGGCAAACCGGGCATAAAAAAATATAATCGATGCTCTCCGCTTCCCGGTCTAACTTTTTGATGAGCGTTTTTTGAGTAATAGTAGGCAAAAAATAATTCCCGCAGCACTTGCATTTCGCGCCGTAACTGTCGAAACCGCGAGCCACGGCAAGTTTCCGAAGTTCTTCGACGAAATCCCGGAAACATACGCCCGAAGGACATCCTTTGGTGCATACTTCGCAGGTCAAGCAGTACCATATAGTGTCGCCGGTAACAAGATCGGCGTTAAGCAGCGCTTTCTCGATCACTCCCCGCGGCGTGTTGCCGTACTTAATGCCGCCGAAAAAATCGGCCATGGGGCAACCGGCAGTGCACTTGCCGCATTCGAAACAAGCGCTCAGGTTACAATCGGTAATCAATTTTTCGATCTCTTCCTGCCGGATTTTCATGTTAATACTCCGCGGGCAGCCGGTTCAGTTCGCTGAGACGAAAAACAGGCCCTTCCCGGCATACATATATGGGGCCGATGTTGCAGCGCCCGCATTTGCCTACGCCGCACTTCATCTTAAGCTCTAAAGTGGTAATGACATCTTCGTCGGGGTAGCCCAACGCAGCCAAATCCAAAAGTGTAAACTTGATCATAACCGGCGGGCCGCAGGCAATGGCAGCACGGTCCCGGGGCGGCAGGCCGAGTTCTTTTACTATCGCCGGAACAAACCCTACTTTCCCCTGCCAGCCGGGAGTTTCTTTGTCGATAGTGAGGTGCAGGCGCGTGTCCGGCGCTTCCTGCCAGGCGGCAAATTCCTCGGCAAAACACAAAAGTTCGGGACTCCTGGCCCCGTAAACGATGTCGATAGCGCCGAAATCTTCGCGGTGGTCCAGCATGTAGTTGATGAGGCTGCGGAGTGGGGCCAAACCGATCCCCCCGGCGATAAAAAATATGTCTTTGCCTTTCAGGGCGTCTATGGGGAAACCGTTCCCGAAAGGCCCGCGCAGGCCGATATGTTCGCTGGGTTCTAAGTTGTGCATAGCGCCGGAGACAAGGCCCACTTCGCGCACGGCAAATTCGATATGCTGGGGTCTGCTGGGGGTAGAGGTAATCGAGATCGGGCATTCGCCGCTGCCGAAGATGCTGACTTCCATGAATTGCCCTGGCCGGTACGAAAGATCGAAGTTGCCGTCTTGGTCGGTAACTTCGTACAGCAGGGTGTCCGGGGTGAGGCGCTTTATTGTTTTGATTTTGAATACTTGCGGTAAAAGAAGCGCCCTACTCATGCTTGCCTCCCGGTGTGCGAGAAACCTGTCCGGCTGAATCAACAAAAGTTTTTTGGGGGGTTGAGGGGGGCAATTTTTCAAAAACGCCCCCCTCACCGCCGGAGGCAAGAAATCGATTAATTTCTAGAATCACGTCTTCGATGCTAATGCCTACGGGACAGTGAACCGTGCACCGCCCACAGCCCACACAGGCGACCGATTCTTTTTCGCGGGGATAATAAGAAAGCTTGTGCAAAAACCGCTGCCTGACCCGCTCTACTTTCGTAGGCCGGGGATTATCGCCGCCGGCCATCTTCGTAAAACAACTGCTCATACAGGAATCCCAGGCACGGAAACGTTTCCCCGCGGCGCCGCAGCGCTCATCCTCTACGTCGAAACAATAACAGGTGGGACAGAGCAGCGTGCATACGCCGCAGCCGAGGCACCGGGAAGCGAGATTTTTCCAAAGGGGTAAATCCCACAACTCGCTTTCTTCTCTGGGTAAACTATCGGCAGGCACGTCGCCGCGGGAGTTCGACGAAAGGTCGGTCAACTGCGCGATGTCGCTCTGCGGCGCTTCCGTTAACAGCGGTCGAAGCGCTTCCACAAGGCGTTTTCCTTTTTTACTGAATGCTTTTAATAAAAAAACTTCTTGCCTTCGGCGAGCAGGGGGCTCTTTTGGAAAACTGCCCCCTGCACCCCCGCAAAACTTTTGTTTAGTTTCTTTTTTCTCAGATTGGGGGGTGTCGTTTGCGAGGGTGACCAAAATCACATCGGCGCCTTTGGGCTGCAGCGGGTCGATACCGAAAGAAGTACAAAAACACTCCGGGCCTTCACCAACGCAGGCCAGGGCAACTAAGGTAGCCTGCTCCCCCCTGCGGCGGTAAGCTTCGTCTACAGGTTCGGTTAAAAACACCCGGTCCAGGATGTCTAAAGAAGCAATATCGCACCCTAAAGCGCCGAAAATCACGCGCTCTCTGCCGCCGGACACAGCCTGCGTAAGCTCAGGAGAAACGCCTTTTAAACTATAAGAAAATAATTCCTCGACTTCGGGCAAAAAGAGCAATTTCAGCGGCAGCAGCGGTTTACGCGGCCCTAAAAAAACTTCGCCCGCAGCAGGCATTTGCTTAAAACGAAAGCCGTCCTCCTGCTCTACCGGCGCAAAAACATCCCATTTTTCGTCTAATTTAGACAGCACCGCCGGGAGATATTCTTTTTTAAATTGCTGCCACTGCGTCATTCTTTGCCCCCACTAAAAGGGTCGGGATCGTCCTTGGAAAAAGCGATAAGCGGCGGCGCTTCCTCTGTCACACCGGCACCCTTAAACCCGAAAAGTTCCGCTGCGCCATCCCGCAGGCTGTTGTTTAACAGCATCAACCTTACGCCCGCGGGACAGGCCCGTTCACATTCGCCGCAGCCGATGCAGCGGCCCGCTAAATGAAACGCCCGTACACTATGGAAAAAAAACTTCTCCGCCAAACCCTGGCGGCGGGAAAGCCAGCGCGGCTGCGTCGATTCGAAAATACATTCCGGGCAAAAACAACCGTAACAAACTTTGCGGCAGGCTTCGCAGCGGATGCATTTTTCAAGTTCCGCGTGCCAGGTTTCACGCCGTTCCCGGGGCGAAAGACCTGTCAAAGCATTATTTTCAGGCCGGAGGGGCAGGCCGGGACTCTCCATGGGGCCGAGAACCGCGTCATAACTAAATTCTTCCGGGTAGATGCAGCCATGGCAGCGTTCGGCGAGCGTATTTTCTTGCGAACCCGCCAGCCCGGTGCAGGGGATGCCCACCACGAAAACTTTAGCCCTGTCTACCTGCCGCGAACGTATGAGTTCACGCAGAGCCCGGGCGTCGCAGCCTTTTACCGCAATGCCGGTCAAACCTTCTTTTTGGCGGAACTGCGGCAAATAAGCGCTCAAATTCGGGAAACAATACCGGTTCCAAATCAGACGTTCCGTTTCCTCGGGTGAGCGGATGAAAGCAGCCTGCACAGCGCCTCTTGCACCTGTTTCATAACCGATGAAACATCCGGCTTCAGGCCGTTCTAAAAATTCACGGGCTATTTCTCGTAGTTTATTTTGCATTTTTTTTATTTCTTGCCTTCGGCGACAAGGGGGGCTT
>JAGLSW010000318.1 GCA_023135565.1 Candidatus Aminicenantota bacterium
TTGACAAAGGGGTCCACTTTAGACATCCGCGGCCCGGGTAAATAACAAAACGACTTCTCCTGGAAAAAATCCGGTAGATAATGTTAAAAAGAGGGAAGTCGAAGCTTTATATTTAGAGTTATGCGAAGTCTATTTCCGGCAGGAGCAGTCCGGGAAACTGGAAAAACTCTTGAAATGGTTAAGAGCGGCATATCCCGGTTCCGCTGCGATTAAGAATTACTATGCTTATTTTTTGGTTTTGCAGGGCCGGGAATTAGGAAAAGCGTTAAGGTTGTCGGTGGAAACCCTGCAGGAAGAAGCCGGTAATATTGCTTTTATAGACACATATGGTTATATTCTTTTTAAATTGGGGCGCAGCGCTGAATCTATAAAATATCTAAGAAAAGCCTATGAAGCGCATCCTTTAGAAGAAGATATTATCGACCATATCGTTGAATATTACCGGTTAAAAAAAGAGTATAAAAAGATAATCGAAATATATAAGCGAGCCATCGAGGCAGGGGTGGATTTCGAAGACCGTTTAAAAGAAAAGTTAGCCGGGATAGAAAAATTATTTCTCTTGTAAAGATTTTTTAAAAATCTCTTCTGCTTTCTTTTTTTTGGCTTGCTCTAAGTCTTGAGCTGAGAGGAAGCGTTCTTCGACTTTCTCTTTTTTTTCTTTTTCTTTGAGCAGCAGGTCGTCGAAAGAAGTAACCTTTTTCTTTTTGGTCTTTTTATGCTGGACTACTGTTTTTTTTTCTATGTCCACCCACAGGTTGGAGTGGCACACCGGGCATTCTACTTCGATTATTTCAGCCATGTTTTTATTTTATTACAAAACCGAAAAATTTTCAACCCCGGCGTGTAACTATTCAGTTTTGAATAAATCGGTCCTCAAATAGTTCATTCCCGATTTGTTTAGTGATTGAAGGGCGGATAGACTCAATTCTCCCAAAACTGAATGGTTACGTTTTCCGGGCTTGTTTTGAAGAGGTGATTATGGTATAAATAACCCGGAAAATGAAAAATAAAACAGGGCTAAAACCATGGCAAGAACAAATAAAATCCTGCTCGTTGACGATGACCGGGAAATTATCGAGTACCACCAAACTTTGTTAGCAGGGGAATACGAAACCTGCACAGCCGGAACAGGGCGGGAAGCGCTGACCGGCATTGAAAAACACAACCCGGACCTGATCTTATTAGATGTGGGACTGCCCGATTTTAACGGTATCGAAATGTGCAAAAAAATCAGGGAAAAAGATATTTCCCACCATATCCCCATCATAATCGTTACCGCCTCAAAAAACTATGAAGACAAAATAAAAGCTCTCGATGCCGGGGCCAACGACTACCTGAATAAACCCATCGACCGGCTCGAACTGCTGTTAAAAATAAAAAACCTCCTGCAAACAAAAAATTTGCACGACCAATTACACGACTCCCTTAACGGTATTACTACTATTAACAACATCTCCGATTTGATTATGAGAAATTTCGACCCCAATTACTTCGATTTCAAACGGGACTTCTATCTCCTGCTGAAAGATTATACCTCGCAAATAGAAAACAGCGACGAATTACCGGCCTATATTATGACCGCTTTTAAACACGAAGATGACATGCTCCATTCCATACTCTACAAAATAGCGGACAAGAAATTAGAAAAAATCGCGGACCCCCTATATATCGACAAATTTCAAGACTTTGCCGTCAGCGCCGGGGAGAAAAACGTCTGTTTCGCCAACCTGTCGGAAACAGGAACGTCCTGCGCCGACTTCCAGGGTAAGTTTCACCCCCAGGTGCTGGAAAAAACCGGCGAAATCCGGAATTTCATCAGTTATCACGGCCAGGAGGTTTTTATAATCGCTTTTAACTACAAAATACCGGTAAACCGCCTGATGGCTCAAGCGCTGAAAAGTTTCACCCTGCACGGCAGTTTTTTTAAGGTAATCCAGGACCAGTTGGGCGAAGTGCGGGATGCTTATCTCTATTCCTTAAATTCCCTGGCCCGGGCTGCTGAAGTGAACGACCAGGTTACCGGGGCTCATATCATCAGGGTCAATTACTACTCCCGTTTAACTGCCCAAAAACTCGGGCTGCCGCCTGATATGGTGAGCGATATTTTTAATATGGCGCAGATGCATGATATCGGCAAGATTCATATCCCCACCGGTATCCTGCGCAAGCCGGGCAAATTGAATGAAGAGGAATGGCAGGAGATGAGAAAGCACCCTGCTTATGGGGCGAAGATTATAGGTGATTCCCGTTATATGAAGGTGGCGCGGAATATTTGTCTCGGTCACCATGAAAATTTCGACGGTTCCGGTTATCCTTTAGGCAGGAAAGGTGAGGCTATCCCCGTAGAGGCCAGGATTGTGCGCTTGGCCGATGTGTATGATTCCCTACGCAGTCCCCGGCATTATAAACCGGCCTTTTCCCACGAAAAGACCTATGACATTATTGTTAATGGGTCGGACAGGGTGCGGCCGGAGCATTTTGATCCGCGGCTGCCGGCTATTTTCATAGAGCACCACCGGGAGTTTGCCCGGATTTACGAAGAGCTCACCGCGAAATACGAAAATAAAAACGAAGAAAAATTACCGGATAGTTTTTTATAACCGCCCCCTGTTAAGAAATTACTTTGCCTCCGGCGGCCCTGCCGGGAGCCAAACTTTTGTAAAAGTTTGA
>JAGLSW010000319.1 GCA_023135565.1 Candidatus Aminicenantota bacterium
TTTTCTCCTTAAAGCAACAGTATTGCAGGGCCGCCGGAGGTAAGGTCCCCAGGGAAAACCGGGGATTTCTTTATTCCTAAGAATTAAAAAATCTTCATAAAAAAAAAGATTCTCACTGATTCAGCACTTCTGCTCCTGCTGAACCGGCTTTTTCAACTTTTCAGCCAGGTGATTAAAAATGTGTACTGTATGCTTGTAGGCTGCCTCCACATCTTCTGTTTTATAAAAATGGGCCGAGTCGAAAATATCGATTACCTTCCTATAATAATCGTAAGCGGTTTCCGGTTCTCCCTTTTTCTCGACAATATCGGCCAGGGATATGTAAGCTTCCACTGCCAGGGGATCGACTTCCAAAGCTCGCCGGTATAGAGGGATAGCATCTTCGGTGCGTTTGCTCGAGCGCATTAAATTAGCGAAACCTACCAGCAGCGCCGGGTTGTCCGGTTCCTTTTGCAGCTTGACTTCATATTCATCTATCGCCTGCGGGAGCGCTATTCTCTTGCCATCCACAAGATTTAATGTCCCAATCGATACCGCTCCATCTTCGGGGATTTCCCCTTTTTTTTGCAGTATAGAACTAAAAAGCAATAGAGCTGTAGTGAAGACAGCCACGCCCACCGGGGTTATCTCATAATGATCTACCACTCCGCAGTACTTGCAGCGGATGGCGTCGAATATATACTTCTCAGCAGTTTTAGGATCGAATATGACCTTCTCGATTTCATAAATATAAGCCCGGCCGCATTTGCGGCATTTCAGTTCAACTCCCAGGGGCTCTTTAGAAAACGCCTCGATATCACCTTCCAGAACCATCTGCATTCTTTTGTCAATTCCTTTTTGCTTCTTCTTCAGGCTTTTTTCGACTTTCTTGACTAAAGGATCGATAACACCGTTCACCTGGCACAGCAGGCAAAACACCTCGCCTTCGGCAAATTCACCCAACCGGACTTCTTTTCTCAAGGGGCTGACGAACCGCCTGTCCGCGATGCCGAACACCGCTCGCAGCAGGGACTCTCTACAATGTTCCCACAAATATTTCCAGTTTTTAAGAAGCAGCTCGACGGTTTCATCCGCCGGCAAAACCTCGAGAACGCCTATGTAATAATCTAACTTCTCGCTCTCCCCCCCTTCGACTATCGAACGGACGTATGGAAAAACAGCGGCTCCATGTTCTTTTAAACGGGGGACGATATCATCCCACAGTTCATGATCTTCGGGGACTATTGCCGCAACTTCTGCCAACACATCCACGTCTCCCACTTCCGTCAGGAGATCGAAAACCCTACTCACTGCCGAGGAATCCGGCGATTGCTGCAAAAATTCCAGACAAGTGTCGATAAGCTCCTCTTTGTCCAGCCCCCCGATAAGCATTTCCGCGATGCCACCGTCTTCCGCTGCGGAATCGCGATCCTGGAGAAATATCTCCAGGGCGTCTTTTTTTTCTAATTCTTCTACCTTTAAACCGATGAGGGGGCGGAATTCAAGCAGCATGGCAAATACCGCCACCGCCGCAACGGCAAGCATCTCCTTTTCCGGCTGCGGCGCTTCACCCATCACCTCATGAAAAGCGCGTATCGCTTCCACATTGTATCGCGGTTTGCCGTCTCCTTCCCACCACTCCAGGTAGGCCTCCGTACCCGGTTCGACGCCTCTCTCTTTAAGCAAAAGCAGGGTATCTTTATATACCAGTTCCACCACATTTTCATACTTCTTTTTTTCAAACAGTTTTTCTATCTCTTTGCCCTTTTTTTTGCCTCCCTGGTTGACGATATCGGTCACTACTTCCTCTATCACCATGGAACTGCCGGTGTCCGCTAAATCGCCCCTTTCGTACCACGCACCGCAGTATTTGCCAATTTCCGCCAGCAGTTCCAATAAAATATCCCGGCCCAGGGGATGCCGGAAACAAAATCTCAGCAGCTCCGCTATATCCAACCGCGCCAGTAGACAGGTGGCAAAAATCACATCGGCATAGTGTTCCATCTCTTTGTTTTCAAATTCACCCAGGAGCCGCAGCGCCATTTCGACATGATCTTTTACCTCGTTTTCAGAGGCATCGACTGCAAAAAGAAGAGAATAAGTGCAGCCGGGCAAATCTTCCAGGTAATTTTTTTCGCTGCACTTTGCTTTAAAAACCTCTATAAAAGATTCGCTTTTCCACCTGGACAGGACTCCCGCCACTATCGTGGAGAGAGAGCCGCTGCTTTTTTTATAAATCTCGACCAGCGAATCTTCGCTTCCTTCGATACCGTTTTCAGAAAAGAAGTTGCCCGCGGCCTTCGAAATATGCTCATTTTCATCAAGTAATAATAAGAGCGCCGTATCCGCGGTTTCCCGGGGATAAAGGTGGACTAATTTCGAAAAGGCCCACTCCCTGATTAGGGGTTTCTTCCGTTCACATAACTTCTTTAATTTTTTATACGACCACAGCCATTTCATTTCTAAGCTCCTCGATTTCAATTAAAAATTAGGTATTCAAGATAAAAATTATATAATAAATTAACTTAAAAATCAAGTAAACGCATAGTAAATGTTCAGTTTTGGAAAAAAAATTCAAAGCTTTTATAGGGGGCTTTTCGCTTTTTTAAACAAAAGTTTTGTTCAAACTTTTTCAAAAGTTTGGCCCCCGGCAGGGACTTGCCGCGCAGCGGCTTACCGCCACCCCACGCGCGTGGGGCTGCCAGAGGCAAAATATTTGAAAAAACAAACTATTTATGATATAAAGTTGCATGGCTGATATAAAA
>JAGLSW010000032.1 GCA_023135565.1 Candidatus Aminicenantota bacterium
AAAGTTTGGCCCCCGGCAGGGACCTGCCGCGCAGCGGCTTAACGCCACCCCACGCGCGTGGGGCCGCCGGAGGCAAGTCTGTTTTAGTTTTTCCCAGAACTGAACAGTTACCCCTTTCCCGGTCTCTATTTCTCTTTTATTAGCGGCAGTTTTATGGTGGTATTTGCCCCGACCTTCTCGATGTTAAGGCGGCGGTTGAATTTTTTGAATAACCACAGCGGGATACTTGCATCAGCGCATATAGTCCATAGGGTCTCGCCATATTTCACTTTTCGTAATTTAATCTCTTCCACCCGGAAGCGGGTGTAAAAATCTTCCTCTAAAGACATATGGTACTCCAGCCGTTTCACCACAAATTGCTGCAATAAGTCGTCGCTCATCGGCAGCAGGATTTTTTGGTCTATTTTTATATCCTTGCTTCCCAACCGGTTCAATTGCTTTATTTTCCAGGTGGACACACCCAACCAATCGGCATAATGACCCAGGCTTTCGCCTACCGAAACAGTTACCCGGGCAGTTTCCCTGCCGGAGTCGAATTCGATATCTAAGTCGTAGAGGGTGACGTCGAAAGCTGCACCGTATTTTATTCCCTGCGGGTCTACGGTTTTGCCCGGATCAGGTAATTTTAGGGCTGTTTGATTCACCCTGACCGGTGCAGGCCCGGTTTTACGGGCGGATTTCTCCTGTATCGCTACGGGGGGCGGCGCGGTTTTTTTCATTTTTTTGGTTTGACTGCTAACTGTCTTTGTCCGGCTCCTGCCGGGGATTTTTAATACCTGGCCCACATAGATGCGCCCTTTGGAGGCGATCTTGTTGGACATTAATATGGTCCTAATGGAAACCCCGAAGCGCCGGGAGATACGGTAAAGAGTGTCTCCCCTTCTTACCGAATAATAATGGTAGATATCTTCAACTTTTTTTTTCAGGGCAGCGGGGATATTTGCTATGCGCTCTTTTGCCTGGCCGGGGGAGATGGAGCCCGGGATTCTTAAAACGTAACCTTTGGGGATAGTTAGGTTTTTGCGCAGCATCACCGGGCGCACAGCCGGGTTCAGCGCGGCCAGGACCTGCTGGGAAATGCCTAAGTATTCGGACAGGGCGCTCATAGAGATAAAACTGTCTAATTCGACTTCGTTGTAATTAATGGGCTGCACGTAATCTAAGGTGGGGAAATGCCGCTCCACATCCGCTGCGATTTCGCTGGTTGCTAAAAAACAACTGTAAAAATTTTTGGAGGCGAACCTGAACCTACGGTTTTTGTAGTCGCGGATGATAACGCCTAAGTCCCGGGACCCGGTTTGCCTGACAGCCCTTTTAATACTTTCTAAGCCATGGTTGTAGGCTGTCAGCGCCAGGGGCCAGGCTTTGAGTTCCCGGTAATTTTTTCTCAGCAGTTTGGCCGCGGCCACGGTGGCTTTGTAGGGGTCCAATCTTTCATCCACCCGGTAGTCGATCTTAAGAAACAACCTGCCCGTACTCCTCATAAACTGCCACAAACCCGCTGCCCCCACTTTGGAAATGGCCTTAGGATAAAAAGATGATTCCACATGGGGAAGGTAGGCGATAATCCTGGGGATTTCATAGCGGTCGAAGACAGAGAAAATATAATCTAAGTAAGCGCCGGAACGTTCTAACCCGGCTATGAAACGTTCCCGCTGTCCTTGTTGGAAACGGAGGCGGGATTTTGCCGTTTTCAATTTTCCGGCAGGAGCATGTTGAAGGAATAGACCGGCGATCCTTTTTTCTTCAGCCGACCATTTTGCTTCCGGTTTGGTGTTGATATTTTTCAGCGTCAGCCTGATAGCAGCGAAGTGTTTTCTTAACAGGCTGGTTCTCTGCCGTCCTCTTGTGCCGTTGGTATTTATTTTTTTATAGATCACTAAGGGGTATTCGCTGTCATGCAGCAGCCCCTCTTTTAAAGAGATTTCTTTATAGATTTTTTTCCAGAAAGCCACGTTATCTATTAGGATTTCCGGGGTGGGGAATTTGTCTCCCGCCGGTAGTTTTGTACCCCAGGAGAACAACAAGCAAATAAGTATACCTATAATAAATCGTAAGCTTTTGTTAAACATTTTTTTTAGCAATCTCTTTTAGGATAATAGCATAAATTGCCCGGCAGTTCAACCCCGCGGCCCCGTGCGCACGGGGGGGCGATAAGCCGCTTCGCGACAAGGGTGGTGACAGCGCTTCTCAATTAACAAAAGTTTTGATCAAACTTTTTTGAAGGTTCGGTATGCCGAGGCCCCCAGCTTCAATTTAATGGGGGCGTCACCCGGCAGGGCCGCCGGAGGCAAAGTAATTTCATGACAGTGGGGAGAGCAGTTAAAAGGAAAAATGGCTGATATTATAGGTAATTGTGTAGTGGCTCACCGCGGGGCGCACAAGCATGGCCCCGGCAGCCCCAATTCCATGACCGCTTTCAAAGACGCCATCAAAAAAGGGTTCGCTGCTTTCGAATGCGATGTGCTGTTGTCGAAAGACGAAAAAGTAGTGGTTGTTCACGGGCCCACAACGGGTTGTGACGGCGGCAGGCCCGACATACCGGTTCACTCTTCTACCTACGAAGAACTGCGCCGGGTGAGCCTAAGCAGCGGCGATTTTATACCCCTGCTGGCGGATGTGCTGCAAGAAGTGACAAAGCAGGACCGTACCGGGATTATCATCGAAATCAAACAAACAAAAAACGGCAAAGACCTGCTGTTGGCCCGCAAAGTCTGCGCCCTGGTGCACGAGTTGAAGGCCCGGGGCCTGGTGCAGTATATTAGTTTTAATTACCGGCAGTTGTTGGAAGTATTAAAAACAGACCCAACTGCCCGCTGCTCTCCTATCGAGGGTGGCGCGGGTCACCAGTCCATAAAAAAGGACTGCCGCAAAAAGGTCTCCGGTTATGTGAAAGACGGCATGTGGGGGGTGGATTTTAACAGCAAGAAATATAATAAGACTTTGGTGCGGGAGTGCCGCCGTGCCGGTTTGCGGCTGAACGTCTGGACGGTTAACCGCCCGAAAGAGATGGAAAAATTCAAAGATTGGGGTTTTGATTTTATTACCACCGATGAGCCGGAGAAATGCCTTGAGGTTATGAGCTTATAGGATTGAAATTACAAAATACAAATCCCAAATTACAAGCAAACTACAAATTACAAGCCACAAACGCGAGCTTTAACGAACCCAGGGGAGCGACAAATGAACGCTGTCAATTTTCGGTTAGAAGAAAATCCATCTCAAGACTGTATCTATAATTGCGATTAAAAGAGCAGCCAGTAAAGCGGATTTGATTCCTTTGATCTCGAAATCTTTCACCAGCACATCTGTAATCCAGAGCAGGAAAGCGTTGATTACGAATTTAAACAACCCGAAAGTAAGGAATATCAGCGGCCAGGTGATTAGCCTCAGCAGCCAACCGAAAAGGAGGTTGATAACGCTGAAAACCAAAGCCACCATAATCGCGGTGCCGAAATTTTTGATCTTTATGGAAGGCATTACCTGGGCTACGATAAAGATCGCCACGCTTAACAATAATAAATTCCAGATTATCGCCATATTTTAATATACCACAGGTAAGCAAGCAGGTCAACTATTTAATCGAAACTATCCGGTTTTTCCAAAACTGAATAGATGCAATCTTTTTGTTTGCAGCCAAAGGATGCGCTGTGGTATAATATTACTTTGGGCTGCGCAAAAAATGGAGTTGTAAGGAAGCGCTTTATAACTCAGGGCTTTTATGCTATTACTTAGTGAAAGTTCGATAAAAAAATAGACTTTTGGGGCGGCATAATCGGGTAAACGATATGCAGGCCGCGGGCCCGTATCCGCTTTAGAGGGAGTGTGTTAAAAGAAATGAATACGCCGGACAATGTAATCCTGGACAGGTTGGGAAGAATCTTTTTGGTGATTACCAATCGCTGCGGAGCCTCCTGCAAACTGTGCAGCTATTGGCAGAGCGAACCGGTGAAATATTTAGACCTTTCTTTTATACGGCAAAAAATCGTACCCTTAATTTCTAAATACCGGGTGGAAGTCACTTTTGTAACCGGCGGCGAACCCACGCTTCACCCCCACCTCCCTGAAATCCTTAAAGAAATATCCACAACCGGCACATCTATCACCCTGATAACTAACGGCTCGGCCCTAAATAAAGTTTTTGACAGTATAAAAAAATATGTCGATGCCTACATGCTTTCTTTAGACGCCGGCAATCCGCGTCTCCATTATAAAATAAGGGGGCTGGACAATTTTTCCGAACTTATATCCTGGCCGGGCAAAATCAAAGCTCAAAATCCCCGCACCCAGGTGGCATTCTCCTGTCTACTGCAAAAAGAAAATGCCGCGGACATCGTAAACCTGTACCGCCTGACTGCGCGGACAGGCTGCGATGCATTGTTTTTTAATGTGCCTGAACTGAGACCCGGTTGTTTCGGCAGGACGGTTTTTTCCCGGGAAGCGGCCGAAAACTGCCACTTGAGCGACGGCGAACTCGAAATGCTGGAAGTTTATTTAGAGGAGATCGTGGAATTGGATCACCGGCGCGGCAAACTGCCGCAGGGAGAAGATTTTTTCAGTGAATGCGTGGACTATTTTAAACGTTTACGCCACAGCGAAGATAGGCGCAATCTTGAAAAAAAAGGGATATACTATGATAAAGAGGATGCTGAACATAGGGACAGGATATGCGGTATTCCCTTTTCCAGTCTCATTATAGATGAAAATAGCCGCCTGCTGCCCTGTTTTTATCTTCCTTTTTCCATACCCTTTGCCGGGGAAACAGATAACATTGTCAATCATCACGACCTGAGCCAGGTGAGGTGGGAAATCCTCAATAATAGAGCTTTCCGGGAGATGCACTGTCACAACTGTTTGCAATTCCAGGCTTAACGCTCGCGATGTAACTGTCCGGTTCCGGGTAATTCGATCTCTAAGCAATCCATATTCAGTTCACCCGTTAACGGCCCGAAGAGCATACGCCTAAAATCAAAAATACAACTAAAGTTGTACGCTCGGCAATAAAGAGTACAACCAAAAATAGAACTTTAGGCTAATTGACAAACCGTTTTTTTAGGTTACCATTTGTTTATGAACTATAATGGTTTATTATCTTTAATTGCCGATAAACAAAATGGAGAGGTAATTTTAAAAATTATAAATAGACAAATAATTTTTATCCCGCACAGGGCAAAGAACGCTGTAAGCAGCAAGCTGCTTTCTATGAGTGTCCTGCCATATTTTCTTAGGGTGTCACCGTGCGCACTCTTTGTCCTGTCGATAAAAAATAAAAACCATCAGGAGGTAACATGAAACATTTAACAAAAAAATGGCTTTTTGCCATGTTTGCGGTAGTTTTTGTCGTATCATTTGTATTTATTCCCTCGATGCAGGCCATCGATGATGCCATCACGCCCATGGAAAAAAGGGCCGACCTCAAGGCTAAAATAGAAGCCATGAGAGCCGATATCAAAGCTAACGGTTATACTTTTACCGTGGGTATGAATCCCGCCATGCAGTATGAACTGGAGCAGCTTTGTAATGCCAATCCCGATTTAGAACAGCCCTACAAGTACGGAACGGAGAACAAGGGCCTTCGCAGGACAACAGCCCTGGAAGCTCTGCCTTCATACTATGTCAGCCCCTATGTCAGCTCGATTAAAAACCAGGCAAGCTGCGGAAGCTGCTGGGCATTCGGTCAAGTCGGCGCCTTCGAAAGTTCAATCATGAAGACAGACGGCGTAGAGGTCGATCTTTCCGAACAGTATTTGGTTTCCTGCAACGACTTAGGATACGGTTGCGGCGGCGGCTGGTGGGCTTTCGATATGTTCGTCGATCCCGGCGCGATCCTGGAATCTTGCTTCCCCTATACGGCCACCGACGCTCCCTGCGATTATAGCTGCGGCTATTCTCACATCGCCCAGAGCTGGGCTTTTTGTGAAGAGGCGCATGAGGTCACATCCATAGAAGCCATCAAACAGGCCGTATATGATTACGGCGGCGTATGCGTATGTGTCTATGTAGACAACTATTTCCAGGCTTACACCAGCGGTGTGCTCAACAATTGCAAAAGAAATCCCCGGCGCGTAAACCATATGGTTATGATCGTCGGCTGGGATGACAGCACGGGCGCCTGGCGCGTAAAGAACTCCTGGGGCACCGGTTGGGGCGATAACGGCTTCTGCTGGATGATCTATAATTGCAACCTGATAGGATATGGCGCCAGCTACGTAGTTTATTAAAACGGCGCGCTCCTTTTTTTCGTTTTCCGAAAAGTTTGTAAAGAAAACAAACTTTTCGGTCAACGTGGTCGGGAATATGTTTCCCAGGCCACTCTTAGGCTGCGGACACCGTCCGCTTTTTAGATTAGGTTAAGTCCCCGGCTGGGGGCTAAACTTAAGTATTTTTGAATTCTCAAGTACGGAGGGTTTTTCCCGGCATTCTCGAATGCCGGGAAGGCCCTCCTTTTTTTTATGCCCCTCCCGTTTATAAAAAAAAGCTGATCTATTGAATTTATCTCTTCTTTCTGATATAAATGCATTATCATGTCCTCTAAAAAAAATGACGAAAAAAAGACCCGGGAAGAACTCTTCCGGGAATTAGACCGGCTGCGCAATCGTGTTAAGGAACTGGAAGCCGCCGAAAAAGAACGCCGGGAAGCTGTGGAAGCGCTGCGGCTGAGTGAACACCGCTGTGAGAAATTGGTACGGGAATCCCCGGACCCTATTATATCTTTGGATAGCAAAGGCAACTTTTTATCTTTTAACCCCGCTGCTGAACAAGTGAGCGGTTTTTCGAAAGAAAAAGTGATAGGCAAACATTTTGCCGGGATCGGGATGCTGGACAGGGAATCTCGATCTAAGGCGCTCAGGGAATTTGCTCTAATTACTTCCGGTGTGGAACGCCCCCCCTTCGAGTTGGTTTTTAGCTGTAACAATAACGGTTACCGTATAATGGAAGCCAATCCCCGTTTAATCAGGAACGAAGACGAGCAGGAGTGGGTAGAAGTGACTCTTCGCGACCTCACCGGGCGCAGGATGGCGGAGGAAGAGCGTAAACAGTTGGAAGAGCGGCTGCGTCAAGCCCATAAGATGCAAGCTTTAGGCACCCTGGCCGGAGGGATTGCCCACGAGTTCAATAACATACTGGGAGCTATCGTCGGTTTCACCGAATTAACCCTCGATCAACTACCTGAAAATAGTGTGGCGGAAGCCAACCTTAAAAGGGTGCTTTCCGCCTCTTATCGCGCTGCCGAGATGGTCAAGCAGATTCTCTTTTTCAGTCAAAAAGAAGAAAAAGAGCGCAGTTCCGTATATTTAAACGACATCCTTGAAGAAGCGCTTGCCGGGCTGGAAAATTCTGTGCCCGCAAATGTCGAAATCCGCAAGAATGCGGAAGAAGGTCTGCAGCCGATATTGGCTGACCGGGTGCAGTTACGCCAGGTTTTCACGAATTTATGCAGCAATGCTTTTTTTGCCATGAAGGAGAAAGGCGGTGTCCTGGACATTTCTTTAAAAGAGATAGAGATCGACTTTGAGCCGGTTTTTGGAGAAGAGTCGGAAGCCTCTAAGTATCAACAGTTGATTGTCGCCGACACCGGCCATGGTATGGACGCCGCAACCAGGGGGCGGATATTCGAACCTTATTTTACCACCAGGGAGGTGGGTGAAGGAACCGGTTTAGGATTAGCCATGGTTTATGGCACGGTGAAGAGTCACCGGGGCAAGATCAGGGTTTATTCTGAAGTGGGCAAAGGGACGAAGGTGCACATTTTCCTGCCGGTAAAGGGGGAGGGAGAATGAGTTGTGAGTTGTGAGTTGTGAGTTATGAATGATGAGGGGTGCTCTTAATTTAAACGGAACAGGGGTTGACAATCCGATTTCGATGCTGTATAAAACAACATGGGAAATGTGAAGTTTTTTACCGGTTACTTGCGGAAAATTTGGGAAGAACAAAAACCTCTGGCAGTACTATTCAAGACCGATTCCTCTTATTACCTGTACGATACCGGCACAAACAAAATTCTAAAATGTGATTCTTTGACATACGATTTACTTGAAAAACTTTTTTATGAAGATTTCGAGCCTGCTGTCGGCGCTTTTTTAAAAAAAAATGGAGAAGATGGTTTCGTAAAAACTGTTTCGACTTTGAAAAAGTCTATCGAGAACCAGGATTTATTCGTTCTGTATGAAGTGACGAATGCCGATTTATTCCCCGGTAAAGAAGAGTTGCAAGAAACAATTAGTACCATGAGTAACGAATTGTCATTAGAGGTAACCGAGGAATGCAACTTACGCTGTATATACTGTGTCCATAATGACGACAACAGGGAGAATAGAAACCACGGCAGTGGAAATATGAATATAGAGACTGCAATTGCAGCAATCGATTTTTTAAAGAAAAATTCTGAAAAATCGCATCAAGTTGCTATCGGTTTTTATGGAGGCGAACCTTTTATTAATTTCCCGGTAATAAAAAAAAGCATCGAGTATGCAAAAAAAACTTTTCCCGATAAAAAAGTCGAATTTTCAGTGACCTCAAACGGTACATTGCTCACACCTGGAATTGCCCGGTTTTTGTTTGAAAATAATATTAATGTAACGGTCAGTATCGACGGGAAGGAAGCTGTTCATGACAGGTATAGGAAAAACCTATCCGGCAGCGGTTCTTATAAAAAAACCGTAACCGGGCTGCGTACTCTCTTCAAAGAATACGGTGCTCGTTTTAAAGATAAAATCAGTTTATATTCGGTTTATGCGCCGCCATTTTCCTTAGAACAAATTAGGGATAGGACTAATTTATGGGAAGAACTGGACTGGCTGCCGCATGATATCAGGGCAAATATCGTTTACTATTCCGGCCCCAGGATACCTGGTGTGAGTCACAGCGAAGATACAGATTTATTGCAGTGGGCCTTTGAAAATTATATAAATAGCAAAAAAGAAGAGACTCAACCCCATCCCTATGCCGTATCTATGATAGAAAAACTTCTAACTGTTTTTTCTCAAAGACCGGTTTATAAAAAAGCAATAGACAAATTCCCCTTGCATGGGTGCTGCCTCCCGGCTCACAGGCGCATTTTCGTAACGGTGTCCGGTGATTTCAGGATATGTGAGAAAATACCCGGTTCCGCTCCTACTATCGGCAATGTGAAAGAGGGCGTTAATTTTGATATTTTATACGATAAATATTTAAAGGAATACAAGGATATGAGCCTGCAGGTTTGTAAAAAATGCTGGGCAATAAATATATGCGAGTCCTGTTTTATAGATGGTTTTGACGAGAACGGGCTGTCCTATGATAAAAAAATGGAACGATGCGAAAGCAAAAGGCTGGCAGCGGGAAAAAAGATGTATTATTTTTGCAAAGCATTAGAAATGATGCCCGGGATACAGGACTATTTTGCAGCGACAAAATTAAAATAAGGAGAAATAAATGAAAAAAAATCGCGAACCTAAAGAACCTAAAGAAATGGAATTAGTCGGAGGTGGCTTAAACCCGGATGAAATGAAACGCCTATGGGGCGCCAGGTGTGTTTGTTCAACTGGCTCGACAGATACTAATATTGACCCAGGCATAGGTTGTCAATGTGATGGCGGCAATACGAATCTGTTTTCTAATTTTGCAAAAGCAATTTAACTATAACCCCCTAACCGCATATTCGACAATAAAAAACTGCATCACGTTTAAGCTGCGGTCCTTGCCGTTGCGACCGGCGAAAATATCAGGTAGTATTTTAGTATGCCAGCGGCACGTTGGATAAAATTAAGAAGCAGCCTGGACTGTAGTTGGCGTTTACGCCTATCCGGAGCCCCGGTTCGGGGAATATTCGTTTCAAAACCTAATAAAGGAGGCAACTGTGAAGAAAAAAATTAACCTGTTAGTTATCGTGTTCTTTTTATTTAGTTATTGGTTGAACGCTGTCGGTATAAAAGAAATAAAAAATTCATTACCTGAAGTTAAACATGTAATGGACAAGATTCAGTTAAAAACGATTCGCACCTGGGGCGCAGAGGGTGAGGGCGGGGATGAGAATTATTTTAAAGCCCCGGAAGGTATTGCCGTCGATAAGGATAATAATGTTTATATTGTAGACTCTACCCTGCACTGCGTGAAAGTATTCAACAGGAATGGCCGGTTTATCCGTAAGATAGGCCAAAAAGGGCAGGGCCCGGGGGATTTACTGATTCCGCTGCAAATTGCCGTCGATGAATCGAATCAAATTTGGGTTAATGATTTCGGGAATAGAAGGATGCAATGTTTTTCCAACACCGGTACATCGATATCCACATTTAAAACCTCTTTAATGTTTTTTTTAACTAAGATATTTTTCCCCTCTAAAACCCAAATAGCTCTTTTCGATATGGCTGCCTCGGGCAGGGGTAAGGGTATTATTAAAATTTTTAACAGGTCCGGGGTTAAACTGCAAACTATAGGCGCGAATGTCCTGCCGCCGCGAATAGACCGGCCTTTTAACGGGGGTAAATTTGACAGCCATATAATTTCTTATGATAAAATCGCAAAACAATATTATGTGGCCTATACATGCAGCCAGATGATGCATGTGTTCCGGGATACCGGGGAACACATATCCACTATCTTTTATGATACGCCCGTAAACAAACTTAAATTGACCTGGAATCCAAAAAAAAGGAATTTTCATCTACTCAAAAAACCGAAAGATTATTCGGAGTGCGTCGATATAGCCGTGGATAGCAGGAGAAGAATGTTTGTTATCATTACCTCACGACTACTTAAAGACAATGAAAAAGTAAGCATGACACTCGGTAATGGTAGAATAGGCTATATACCCAAGGACAAAAACTACCCGGAAAAAACCGATTTGTACTGGTTATTGGTATTCGGAGACACCGGCAAGATAATAGCGGCAAAACAGTTGGACGTCTTTTGCAGCGGGATTTATCTGCATAACAATCATCTCTTCATAGTAGACAAAGTATTTGAAAAGGTTATATATGAATACCGCTATACCATCGACGGCCAATAACCGGGAAACCGGTTTGCGCCTGTTTATAAAAAAATTTAAGACCGCCGGGCAGCATTACATTTATGATGTTCGATCTAATGAAATCATAAAAGTAAGCCCCGTGATCTGGGATATAATCGACCATGTCGATAAACCGGTTAATTCTATCGCCGCTAAGCTGAAATTGATTTTTGCCGTAGCGACTTGAAAAAGTACCAGGCGATAGTTTAATATGCCCGCGGCACGTTGGATAAAATTAAGAAGCAGCCTAGACTGTAGTTGGCGTTTACGCCTATCCAGATCCCCGGTTCGGGGAATATTCGTTTCAAAACCTAATAAAGGAGGCAAATGTGAAGAAAAAAATTAACCTGTTAGTTATCGTGTTCTTTTTATTTAGTTATTGGTTGAACGCTGCCGGTATAAAAGAAATAAAAAATTCATTACCTGAAGTTAAACATGTAATGGACAATATCCAGTTAAAAACGGTCCGCACCTGGGGCGCAGAGGATGAGGGCGGGGATGAGAATTATTTTAAAGCGCCGGGAGATATTGCCGTCGATAAGGATAATAATGTTTATATAGTAGACTCTACCCTGCACTGCGTGAAAGTATTTAGCATGAATGGCCGGTTTATCCGCAAGATAGGCCAGAGAGGGCAGGGGCCGGGAGATTTATTAAGTCCAATGCAAATTGCCGTGGATGAATCGAATCGAATCTGGGTTAATGATTTCGGGAATAGAAGAATGCAATGTTTTTCCAACGCCGGTACATCGATGTCTATATTTAAAACCTCTATGTTTTTTTTAACTAAGATATTTTTCCCTTCTAAAACCAAAATAGCTCTTTTTGATATGTTTGCCTCGGGCAGCGATAAGGGTATTATTAAAATTTTTAATAGATCCGGGGTTAAACTGCAAACTATAGGCGCGAATGTCCTGCCGCCGCGAATAGACCGGCCTTTTAACGGGGGTAAATTTGACAGCCATAGAATTTCTTATGATAAAATCGCAAAACAATATTATGTGGCCTATACATGCAGCCAGATGATGCATGTTTTCCGGGATACCGGGGAACATATCGCCACTATCTTCTACGATACGCCCGTAAACAAACTCAAATTGGCCTGGAATCAAAAAAAAAGGAATTTCGATTTGATAAAAAGACCGGGGAAATATTCGGAGTGCGTCGATATAGCCGTGGATAGCAAGAGAAGAATATTTGTTATTATCACCTCGCGACTACTTAAAAACAATGAAAAAGTAAGTGGTAAATTTGTTGACGGTAGAATAAGCTATAAACCCCAGGTTAAAGAATACCCGGAAAAAACCGATTTGTACTGGTTACTGGTATTTGGGGACACCGGCAAGATAATCGCGTCAAAGCAGTTGGACGTCTTTTGCAGCGGGATTTATCTGCATAATAATCATCTCTTCATAGTAGACAAAGTATTTGAAAAGGTTATATATGAATACCGCTATACCATCGACGGCCAATAACCGGGAAACCGGTTTATGCCTGTTTATAAAAAAATTTAAGACCGCCGGGCAGCATTACATTTATGATGTCCATTCTAATGAAATCATAAAAGTAAGCCCCGTGGTCTGGGACATAATCGACCATTTCGATAAACCGGTTAATTCTATCGCCGCTAAGCTAAAAGAGAAACATAGTAAGGAAGATATTTTAGAAGCCCACAAAGCCGTCAAAAATTCGATACTTTTCAAAAGCCCCGGAAATTTGTTCCCCGCCATTTGGACTAACAAGGACAATGAAGCTGAGATTAAGTATTTATTCGCTCACAGCGGTATTAATCAACTTATTCTCGATTTAACTAACCGCTGCAATATGCGCTGCAAATACTGCGCCTATTCAGGAAAATTCAGCTTTGAAAGGACTCACCGTAACAAAAATATGAGCAGGGAATGTGCCGTCAAAGCAGTGGATTATTTTATCGAACACAGCTCGAAAAAGGAACAAGCCGCCGTCACATTTTACGGAGGTGAATCATTACTCGAGTTCGACCTGTTCAAATATATAGTGGAGTATGTCAAATCTTATCCCCGGGACTTTATTTTTTCGCTGACAACGAACGGCACTTTGCTGGACGAAGAGGTCAGTCGTTTTTTAATAGATAACGACGTATCCATAGATATAAGTTTAGACGGACCAAAATCGATACACGATAAAAACCGGGTCATGCGCTCCGGTTCAGGCAGCTTCGATTCGATAATAGAGAATTTGAAACTTATTAAGAAACTCGACCGCGATTACTTTTATTCTAAAATTACTTACAGGCCGGTTTTAACCCCACCGTATGATGCCGAAGCGATAACAAATTATTTTTATAATTCTGAATTTTTTATGCCTATTAAGAATCCCATACAGATCAATCCCGTATCGACTTATGGTTCTTCATATATAGCTGAGGCCGATAAACCGGCTGCAAAGCAGCAGTACAAAAAAAATCACAGGAAATTGTTCGCAAATTATAAAAAGGCAATCACTGCCGGTAAATACGATGAACTAAGGATCGAAAAAACCTGGTTCAGGGACATGATCGAGTTAATTCATTTCAGGGAAAAAACACCGTTAAGAGAACGTCATGCAGCTATAGGGCAGTGTACGCCCGGATTAAAGCGGCTTTTTGTTAATCCTGACGGAAAATACTACATGTGCGAAAGAGTTGGAGAACACTTCTGTATCGGTGACAATGATAACGGGCTAAATTTCAAAAAAATATCCGGCTTTTTTAAACAATGGGTAGAGTTCTTTAAAGAGTGTAGTCACTGCTGGGCGCTGCGGTTATGTAAGAAATGTTTTTATGAAGTTCAACAGGATGGCAAACTTAACACAGAACGTAAAGAAAGCCTCTGCCGCTCAACTTTAGAAAGGCTCGAGGTTTTTATGACAGAATATTGCGAAATATTAGAAGAAAATCCTGATGCGTTTACGGATTTTAAGCCCGAAGATTTTTTGCCCACCTTCGGTGGTGCGTCTTAGAAGGAATCCTGGGGGCAGTTCTTGTTTTGTCATGTTACTACAACCGGTGAAACGGAAACCGGCTCTGCTGAACCGATCAAATTTCTTGGGGTCAAGTCATACCCTATTCGTTCAGTAATTGAAATGCGAATAGACTTATTTTTCCCAAAACCGGATTGTTACAAAAAATTTGACTAATTATTAGGTTTTGCGTACAATAAAAGCGGGAAATCATCATGATTTTTATTAATACGCTGCAAAAGTTTTTTAAGATGCGGAACTTTTTTTTCAAACCACCCGGCACCGGTATCGTTATAGACCGCGGACGCCGTCCCCACGCCCTCTATGCAGCCTACTTCTTCTTAGGACTTTTCTCATTAGTTTCACAAACTATGATTCTCCGCGAATTCCTAACCGTGGTCTACGGCAATGAACTCATCTTAGGCGTACTGCTCTTTCACTGGCTGACCGGTATCTTTGTCGGCGCCCTGTGCGGCGGAACCGCAGCGGATAAAAGCAAAAAACCGCTCCTTCTATTCGCTGCCTCATTAGCGGCGCTGTGCCTGCTGCTGCCCCTAATCATAACCGCAGTCAGGTTCTTGTATCTCCTCAGCAGCACAACCGCCGGAACCTATGTGAGCTTTTTTAAAGTCTTTTTATTATCCGGGATATTTATTATCCCCTTTTGTTTTTTTATCGGCTTCAGCTTCCCCGCAGCAGCCAAAATCCAGGCGGCGGAAGATGTCCCCAGTCGCGAGAAAACACGAAAAATCTCCCATATCTATATTTTGGAGGCCTGGGGTTTCCTAACCGGCGGCATTTTATATACCTTCGTCCTGGCCGGTAGATGCAGCCCTTACTTTATTACCGGGCTAATCGTACTGCCCCTTCTTCTCTCCTGCTCCCTGATCCTGCGCCGGTCACAATTTTACAAAACCTTATACTTTACTATTATACTGCTGCTCTTAAACACGGCGCTGCTAATTCCCACACTGCACGGCAAAATCGAAACTCTTACGGTGAAAGAAAGATGGCGCGGTATCTCCCCTATCCCGCTGCTCTACACCGCGGAATCGAAATACCAGGATATTGCTTTGGCCGGGCTGCCGGGCCAGTACAACCTGTACTTAAACAATATGTTTGCCGCGGTCTTCCCGGCGGACGAAGAAAATCGCATCCTGGCCGCCCATCTTCTCTGCCAGCACCCGGCGTCCAAAAGAGTGCTGGTCATCGGCGACGCCCTCACCGGGTTGGCAAAACATCTACTGCGATACGACGTAGAAAAAATCGTCTCAGTGGAGATCGATCCCCTAATGGTGGAAACCCTTTTAAAATTCCTGCCCGAAGAAGAAAAAAAAGTATTACAGGACAGCCGCTTTCACTTAGTCATCGAGGACGGCAGGAAGTATGTGCAGGAACTTACCGGTAAGCCGCCCGTTTTCGATATGGTCTACATAAACGTACCGGAACCGGCCACACTGCTGCTGAACCGCTATTATACCCGGGATTTTTTCCAGGACCTGAAAAAAATACTGCCCCGGGACGGCGTTGTGGCGTTCAAAATCACCTCCTCGGAAAACTACCTTACCGGGCTGGTGGGCGAATACGCCGCTTGCCTCTATCAAACCGCGGCAGCGGTTTTCCCGGAGATGGTGGTGGCCCCGGGCAGCCACAATTTTGTATTTGCCGGCCGCGGCAAAAGCGTCATCTCCGACGACCCGGAAATCCTGAGCCGAAGGTACGCCGAAACAGGCGTGCAGCCGCAAAAATTGGGCGGCATATTCTACTCCCTCTACCCCGAAGAGAAAACAAAATTTGTAAAAGAAGCCCTAAAAAACAACCACGGCGCGGGCATCAACCGCGACGAACAGCCAACCGCCAATTTCTATTTCAGCAAGATAATCGGCTGGTATGCCGGTACCGATATAACGGGAATCCTAAATTTTTTTGAAAAAGTGCAGTTAAGTCACTTGTTGTACTGCGCCGCTTTTTTGTTTCTTTTACGGCTGCTTTATATTATTATTCTCCGCCTCAGGGCAAAGCAGGACGGCGCGGACTATGCGTTCCGGGTATTAAAATTCCATACCCTGCTGGCCGTTTTTTGCTGCGGATTAGCCGGACTCTCCTTAGAATTGATCTTACTGTACACTTTCCAGGTGATGTTCGGCTATGTTTACCATATGATCGGCTTTATTATTGCCCTTTTTATGTTCGGTTTACCTTTGGGCGCCGCTTTTGCCAATTTTTTGCCGGCCCGGAAAAAATTCAGCAGCCAAACCGCGGTAATAAAATTAATGATCTTTTCACAATTGTTTCTCGCTGCCGTCGCTCTCCTGGTAGGCCGGTTAAGCAAAATCCCGGGGAACCGCGGCCTGACCGGGCAAATTGTTATCTTCCTGCTAACTATATTGGTGGGCTTTATAGTAGGCAAAATATTCCCCCTAAGCCTCCATATAATTTTAAATAAAAAAGAGAAAACAGGCGGAACCGCCGGTAAAATAAATGCTTTCGATCATTTAGGCGCGGCTGTGGGCGCTCTTTTTTTGGGCACCCTGTTCCTGCCGCTGTTAGGCGCAGCCGGCGTTTGCCTGTTAACCGCAGTCTTCCTCCTGTCGTCTTCTTTATTGCTCGCCGCGGGTTTTTTCGCCTTTTGTTCGCAAAAAAACCGTTTTTTGAAAAAAATTGCCGGATAACTATTGAAAAATCACTTTTTTTCCTGTAAAATTATTATCCCGACTTAACATACCCAAAAATAGAGGAGGCTGAATGAAGTTTAAGGTTGTCGTTTGCTGCCTGGGTCTATTCGTAATGAGCATGATGCTCTTCCCCCGGGGAAAACAAGTTAATATCGGCAAATGCCGCTGGTACACGGAACAAAACAGTTTCGCCGAAATATTGACTATAGCAAAAGAGAAGACCAAACCGGTTCTTGTCTTTTATTCCGCCACCTGGTGCGGTCCCTGCCAGAAGGCAAAAGAGGATATCCTCTTAATGAACGAGTTCCGTGAAGTAACGAAAGATGTAATACTCCTCTATGTCGAGTCAACCGAACAAAAGGGCAGAGAATACGTAGATAAACACCGGGTTAGGTTCTTTCCTACTATGAAATTATTCTCCCGGGAGGGCGTGGAACTGGACACCAACCTGCCCGACGAATCGCTTAAAAGTGTTATAAAGTGGCTGGGACAGGCAAAAGATAGGGAACACTTGATCAAACGGCTGCTGGAAAATCCCGCCGACTGGAAAGCGCTGTTTAAAGCAGCGCGATGGGACAAAAGAACCATGTTGACTTCCGATCAATATGAACCGAATATCGACCTTTTACGAAAGGCCCTGCAGGCTTCGGCCGGGCCCGACAGCTCCAACCGGCAGAGAACCCGGGAAAGGCTGGCCCTTTTCCTTTATTTGACTTTAGAAAACAAAATAGGGCGCCGCGGCGTCAAGTATGCCCGGCGACATAATAATGAATTTACCGGTATCATCCGCTTATATTACCCTGATAGTTTCCGCTTCGACTTAAAAAAGGAGAACCCGCTGACCATGTGGATCAATTGGCTGACCAGCGCCGGGGATCATAAAACCGCGGTCAAGGTTTTTGAACACGCCCTCTCCAGGAAGCTGCGAATCGAACCCTACCGGGACATAAAGCTTTTGCAGGGCTTAATACGATGTTACCTTGCCTTACACCGGGAAGATAAAGTCACGATGTGGGCCGGTAAAATTGCCGCTGCCTTTAAAAGCCGTTTAAAAAAACGAAGTTGGGAGTTGCCGCCCTTAACTTATCTTGCTATTTTGCAGAAAATAATCGAACACAAACATAATGAGAAGAAAAAAACGGAGACAGAGAAATACACGAAAGAATTGCTCGACATACTATCCGTTACCAAAAAAAAAGTAAATGAGAAAATGCTTTTTAAGTCGTTCCCCGAGCTTGAGAATATTGCCGGGTTCTTTTCCCGCTTAGGAAAAACGGAAGAGGTGAAAGTAGTGGTATTTATCTTAAAGGGGATGATCGACTCTTTCAAAGATAAAAACTGTAGAGTGCAACTGATTATCCGGCTGGCCAAAAGGTACGGTTTTTTTGTAAACCGGGCTTTAGGGATGCTGGCCGAGATGGAGCGAAAAGCCTACCCTAAACCCAGCACCTACATGATGGTGAATAAGGCGGTGCTCCTGGCCCGTAATGGAGAACAACAGAAAGCTTCCCAATTAATTATAAATGAGTACAACAAAATAAAAAATGCCGGGAATGTCAATAAAAATTCCCTGTCCAGGACGTTTAACAGCCTGGCCTGGGCTTTTGTGGAAATGGAAGAAATCGATAAAACATCCCTGCAAATAGCAGAGCATTCGGTACGATATGACCGGAACAGCGCCAACTTAGATACCCTGGCGACCATCCACGCGGGATTAGGGAATTTCCGCGAGGCTGTGAAGTGGGGCAGAGAAGCCTTGAAAATGGCAAAACGGGAAAAAGACCGGGTGGACATCGAGGAGAAGTTGGCCCGCTGGAAAAAAGCGGTGAAATAAAAACTTAGTTGGGGGGCGCCGTCCCCGCCGCCCCCTACGCCGACCCGGAAACTTTATAAGAAAAAATTCGTATATTTTTAATGGAAAACAAACAACAAATCTCATTGAAAAAA
The DNA here is from genome assembly GCA_023135565.1 of Candidatus Aminicenantota bacterium. GTDB lineage: Bacteria > Acidobacteriota > Aminicenantia > UBA2199 > UBA2199 > JAGLQA01. The sequence goes on from JAGLSW010000032.1 coordinate 18,589, forward strand.
CGAGCTGTACCGGGCCTGCTTCGTATCGTTATTACCGCTATTTTATTAATAGGCATATGCTTTCCCCTTTTCTCGAAGAAGATCGAAGGCGTTATAAAAAACGTTAATTTCAAATCCATCGACACTGCCAGGATACTGCTAAAAGAAACCAACCGGTATTTCTTTTCCGCCAAAGATGGAACATTCGAAATCACCGTTCCCGATGAATATGAAATCGTTCACTTAGTGTTCCAGAATAATTTTTACTATTCCACCACCTTGAGAGTCAAAATGGACCGGGAGATCAAAAAAATAGAAGTGTTGATGATTCCTAAAGAACATTTGCGCGAGGAACTGACGGTGACGGCCTTAAGCGAAGAAGAGAAATCGATCTCCGTGCCCATGGCGGAAAGCGTTGTTTCCGAATTGGAAATAAAAGAAAAAATCGCCGAAAACTTAGTGGAAACCTTGCAGAACAGTCCCGGGGTTCATTTTATCGGCTCCGGCGGGTTTTCCGTGACTCCCAGTATCCGCGGCCTGGCCAGGCGCCGTGTGCTGCTGTTGGCGAACGGCACCCGCCTGACAAGCGACCGCAGGGCCGGCACGTCGGCCTCTTTTATCGCCCCGGAACTAATAAGACGCATCGAAGTGGTCAGGTCGTCTTCTTCCGTGATATACGGTTCCGACGCCATCGGTGGAGTGGTGCAGTTGTTTACCGGGCCGGAGTTAGGCCGGGAAGATTACGGCAAGAGTTCACTGAATTTAAATTACAGCGCCATTAACGAAAAAGTCAGCAGCGGTTTTACTTTTGTGCAAAAAGCCGGGAAATTTAATATATATACCGGTTTCCAGGCAGCCGCTGCCGGGAACTACTCTGCACCCGGAGAAGAGATACTCAATTCCGGGTACTCCAACTACTGCGGAGTTTTTAACCTCTCTTACTATTCAGAACAGCGGGATTTACTTTTCGGTTACTTAGGCGGCTATAGCAAGGACGTGGGCAAACCCACCCGGGACAACATTCCCGGCAAATTCACCACCGTGCCCCGGGAAATTAATCATACCGTTAATCTCCAGTTCCGGGAAAAAAGTATAATCAAAAAAGGGACATTGGCTTTTCAATTCTATCTTAATCCCACCCGATACGCCTTAGAGAAAACCGACAGCGGCAAAGGCTCCCGCGATTTTTCCGAAACCACGGCCCGCAATTTCGGCATCAAAATCAACCTGGACAAAACCATTTCCAGCACTCTTTCCTACCGGGTCGGCATCGAACAGTATTCCCGGACAAATGTGGACATCGAAAACACCACACGAGCAAGCGAATTGGACCCGGTTTTCACCTCCCTGCCGCTGCAAAACGGCAGGCGCAGCGACACCGGGCTTTATTTCACTTTCGACTATTCCGGGCTGCCCGGTTTCGATTTTTTCGGCGGAGCGCGTTATACATTTTTCTCCCTAAAAACCGAAATGGACGGCGCACCCCGGGAACTTCAAGCCAACTCGCCTTCCGCTTTTTTGGGCGTCACCAAAAAAATCGGCAAATCTGTGTCTTTATTCGTTAACCTGGGCAGGGCTTACCGCACGCCTTCTTTGAGCGAAGCCTTCTACAGCGGGCTCACCGGGCGCAGGTACGTGATTGCCAACCCTAATCTCAAAGCGGAAAAGAGTTTTAATATCGACAGCGGCGTCAAGTTTTTTTCAAGTAAGGTGTTTTTAGGGCTTTACCTTTTCTCATACCGGGTGGATGACATGATCGAACGGTACCGCACCGGTGAGGATTTCTACACCCACGACAATATCGACCGGGGCACCATCCGGGGCGCGGAAATCGAACTGCAATTATTCCCCCTGCAAAACCTGGAAATATTCGGCAATTACATCTATTACCGGGGCCGGAGCGGAACCGGCGATACGCCTTTGAACGATATTCCTGCTCCGCGGCTCTTGTTAGGCGGCAAGCTGATGATAGACAAATTCTGGTGTGAACTGAACTATTTGCATTCCTTTGAGAAGAGCGATCCCGGCCCCGCTGAGGTTATCAATGACGTATATCATCTTTTGGATTTGAAAGCCGGGTATTATTTTTCCGCAAATTTCTTTTTATATTTGAAAGCCTCTAATCTTTTGAATGAGTCTTATTATGCCAATCCAGATCCCGACATCCCGGCGGGTAAGAGGTTAGACTTTTCTGCCGGCATTAATTTTTATTTTTAGCCCCACTCGCGTGGGGGGGCGATAAGCGGCTCCGCCGCGGGGAGTGCTTCTCGCTTCTAAATTAACAAAAGTTTTGATCAAACTTTTTCAAAAGTTTGGCCCCCGGCAGGGTCGCCGAAGGCAGGAAAGGAATTGACAAATCTATTTTTTGATACTATACTATTGACATGAGGTAAACGGATGCTATTATTAGAAAATTATTCTGATGATGAAAGAAGATTTTACGAATCTATCGGTCTTCTTGTAGCCAAAGAGGTAACCGCTGAAAAGGCAGCGGAAATCTCCGGGTATTCATTCAGCACTTATTTGGAGTTGTTAGCCAAGAGGGGCATATTCCCCTATGTGTACAGTGACGATGACTATGAGATGGATATTAAAGCTGTAGACAGTATGCTTTCCGGATAAGTGAAAAACTTCTTAAACAAATTATCGAGGCGGACGCGGCACCCCCAGCCGTTTAATTAACAAAAGTTTTGCCCCGTACGCACGGG
>JAGLSW010000320.1 GCA_023135565.1 Candidatus Aminicenantota bacterium
GCGGCGAAGTGATGTGGATTTGCGGTGGTTCGGAGTCGGGCATATAAGTGAGAGTGATGGCTGTTGAAGCGCTGTTACCCGCTCTGTCTACGGCAGTAACGGTGAGGAGGTTATCCCCTTCGCTAAGAGTTAGGTTTGCAAAACTGAATCGCTTATTGTCGATGGTGGCCTCGATGGTGTTATTCAACACGATTTTATCAAGATAGTCTTCGACAAAAGTACCGCTCAGGCTGATGGGGATTTCCCGCACCACAGCCCCCTCCTCATGCGAAGTGATCTGCACCTGGGGCGCTGTGCCGTCAACGATAACGGCTGCCTCAGCAGCCACAGCGCCGCCATAGCCTACGGCATATAGCCGGAAGGTGGTGCTTTCAGCAGGAGTAACCGGCATCGAGCCTGTCAAATCCACGCTGCCGAAACCCGGTTCGATGGTCACTGTCTGCGCCACTTCGGTGGCCCAGGTCAGGGTGACGGAACTACCGGGCTGGATATAGTTTCGAGAAGCGCTGAAAGAAACCCTGGGAGGCGGAAAAATCACCGTAACTGTGGCAGCGGCGGTAGTTGTGCCGCCTAAATTGGCGGCAGTGAGAGTATAGGTAGTATTCGGCACTTGCGGCGATACTGCCATAGACCCGCCTGGAACCACGCTTCCGATGCCGTTGTCGATTGTCACGGAGTCGGCTCCGTTTACATTCCAGCTTAAAGTAGAAGATTGTTTATAGCTGATGGTGGAAGGCGAGGCGCTGAAAGAAACGGTCGGTTTAGCGATGAATTTATATATGTCGATGAAAACGAAAGAGCCGGGTTTGCTATTGAGTTTGACGGTGATTTCATTGGCAGGTTCCAGGGTCACTATTCGTTCGATGAAGCCCTGTAGTTAGCGGGAATGGCAAAAGTGTGGCTGTGGGTAAGCGGTTTTTGGGTTGTGCGGGTATAGGTTTGGGGCGTTAGGAAAGTGACATCCCCGGCAAATGCGGTTCCCATGCAGCTAATAATAAAAAATAATACGAACAGCAGGGTTTTTTTTATATTCTTTTTCGCAAAACTTTTTGCCTCCGCCGAGCCCACCATCTGGGCAGGAAACCCTGCCGGGGGCCGCCCCCATTGAATTTTTCGTTGGG
>JAGLSW010000321.1 GCA_023135565.1 Candidatus Aminicenantota bacterium
AAGTTTGAACAAAACTTTTGTTTAGTTAGAAGCAAAAGCGCTCACCCGCTGCGAAGCGCAGCCCCTCATAGGGTGCGGCGCTCCCGGCCTATAAAAATAAAAGAATTCGAGAACAACCAAAATGAGTGAAAAAAAAAAAGAATCACCAAAAAAGAAAAGGAGGTCCCCTATGCTGGTACCAACTATCATCATGGGCGTGTTGGCCCTGATCCTGGTCATTTTAGGCTATACGAAAGGCCAAAACGCACATATCGCCGGCTTCAAAACCGCTTCCAAAATGATGATCGAAATCCTGCCCCTGCTGTTCTTTGCTTTTATTATCGCGGGCATGGTCCAGGTCCTGCTGCCTCGCGAACTATTGTCTAACTGGGTAGGGATGGAATCAGGCATGAAAGGAATCCTCATCGGCACCCTGGCAGGAGGGCTGACACCGGGCGGGCCCTACGTCAGCCTGCCGGTGGTGGCGGGACTGCTAAAATCAGGCGCCGGAGCCGGGACTATGGTGGCTTTCCTGACCTCCTGGTCACTGTGGGCGATTGGCCGCCTGCCTATGGAATTCGGTATCTTAGGCTGGAGATTCACCCTGCTACGCTTGGCCTGTACCTTTTTCTTTCCTCCCATCGCCGGGCTAATCGCCATGAAAATCGCCGTTTTCTTCAAGTCTCCGGCGGGGACGCTCTTTTAGCCGCCCCCCTCCATGTTCTCTGTGGCTAATTAATTTCATGATAGGAGATAAATATGGAAAACTAAACCAGCGCCGACAGGAACTTATCCCGGAAAATCCGCGAGTCTTAAATCAACGGAGGGTGTCTTTAACTTTTTCCCTTATCCTGGAAAATATCCTGGATGCAGGCTATCACTTCATCAGGCTTAAAAGGTTTGGTTAAATAAAAAGAAGCTCCCAACGAGATGGCCCTGGCTTTACTTTCCTCTTCTTTGTCGGAACTGAGAATCAATACAGGCACATCAAAATCTCCTTTCTCTTTCAACTTCTCCATTACCTCTTCTCCTTTCATCACCGGCATTTCCATATCTAATATAATCAGGTCGAATTGCTCCGATTCGATGTGATCTAAACCGACCTTGCCGTTATTCGCCTGTGAGACTTCATATCCTTTCCTGGTGAGATAGTAATGCAGCAGCTTTCTCAGCGTAGGAGAATCGTCGATTGCTAATACTTTTTTGCTCACTTTGCCGTCTTAAAAAAACTCTCTTGTTCTTCTATTTCAAACTTCTGGTAGAAGTCATAACCGGTTCCGGCAGGAATCAACCTGCCCATGGTAACATTCTCCTTGATACCTTTTAAATGATCTTCCTTGCCGGCGATGGCTGCTTCCGTTAACACCCTGGTGGTTTCCTGGAATGCAGCAGCAGAGATAAAACTGTCATATGCCAGGGCTGCTCTCGATACAGGCAGTAAATGTGGTTTTGCTTTCGCAGGCCTGCCGCCTGCTTCCTCGACTTTCCTGTTTTCATCTTCAAAACCCCATTTTTCAACGATCTGCTCGGGTATGAATTTGGTGTCGCCTACTTCCTCGATCCGGCGCCACTTTATCATCTGCCTGATGATGATCTCTATATGCTTATCATTAATTGCCACACCCTGCAGCCTGTAAACATCCTGTATCTCCTTTAACAGGTACTCGGCTAACCTATGCTCACCTAAGACGGTGAGAATGTCTATAGGATTAAGCGGGCCGTCCATTAAGGGGGTGCCGGCAGTAACTTTATCCCCGTCACCTACGATAATAAATGCTCCCCTGGGTATGTTATGCTCGTCCGGGGGTACATTCTCATCAAAGGGGTGAATGATTAGTTTTCGCGATCCTTTTAAAAGTTTGCCGTACTCGACTGTACCGTCGATTTGAGCCATTTTAGCAGGATTCTTGGGCTTACGGGCTTCAAATAACTCGGTCACCCTGGGAAGACCACCGGTGATATCTTTGGTCTTGGCAAATTCGGAGGGGATTTTAGCCAATACGTCACCGGCATTCACCTCGGCGCCGTTCTTTACCGTGACATACGCATTTACCGGCAGGTAATATCTTCTCTTGATCTTATTGCTCTCTAAGTCACGCAACACTACCTGGGGCTGGAGCTCATCTCTTAATTTCTCATTTTTTATATCTATAATTATGGTGGTTATCTTACCGGTTATCTCATCCCGGTCCTGGACGTAAGAGATATTCTCTTCTAAGTCCCTGAATTCAACCTTGCCTTTTTCATTGGTCAGGATGGCATTAATATAAGGATCCCATTCGATTAAGATGTCTCCCTTTTTTACTTTCTGCCCATCCTTTGCCAGGATTTTCGAACCATAAATGACGGGATACAGGGCTTTTTCCCTATTTTTTAAATCCAGCACCTGGATGAGACCGACCCTGTTCATGGCTATAAGAGTACCGTCAGCATCCTCGATGGTTTCCAGGTCTTTAAATTTTAGCTTGCCATCGAAACCGCATAATAATTTAGTCTGCCCTTCGCCACCGGAGGCTACGCCGCCGATATGGAAGGTCCTCATAGTCAACTGGGTTCCGGGTTCACCGATGGACTGGGCGGCGATGATGCCGACTGCTTCTCCTAATTCGATCAGTTTGCCGGTAGATAGATTGCGGCCATAACAACTGCGGCAAACACCCGATACGGTTTCACAGGTTAATGCCGACTTGATTTTTAACTTCAGGACACCGGAGTCGACGATCTCTTTACTTTTGAACTCATCTATTTCTTCCCCGGCTCTTACGATTATCCTTTCGGGCTCGTCGGGATAGTAAATATCGTCTAAAGAAGTCCTACCTATTATTCTTTCGATTAAGGGTTCGATCTCTTTTCCATATTCGATGATGGCGGATACTTCCATTCCGCTCATGGTGCCGCAGTCCTCTTCCTTGACAATGACTTCCACCGCAGCATCCACTAATTTCCTGGTCAAATACCCGGCATCGGCGGTTTTTAATGCGGTGTCCGCCAAGCCTTTCCTGGCTCCGTGGGTGGAGATAAAGTATTGCAAAACCGAAAGCCCTTCTTTAAAATTAGCGGTGATGGGGGTTTCCAGTATCTCACCGGAGGGTTTGGCCATCAGGCCTCTCATGCCTGCCAATTGCTTCAATTGGTCTTTGCTGCCCCTGGCGCCTGAATCGGACATGACGAAGATGGGATTGATGATATCGCCTTCATAACTCATCTTTCTCATTTTGGCAAACATGGTTTCCCTGATCTCGTCGGTGGCCCGGCTCCACTTGTCGATGATGGAGTTATGCCTTTCACCTGCTGTCAAACTGCCTTCCTTATATGCTTTCTCGACTTGCTCCAGCTCTTTTTCCGTCTTTTTGATGATTTCTTCTTTCTCCGGGGGGATAACCAGGTCGGAGATACTGATGGTGAACCCGGCCCTGGTGGCATACTCGAAGCCGCCTTCTTTCAGTTTGTCTAAAGTTTCCACTGTGGCTTCGAAGCCTAACTTTAAATAGATATAGTAGACAAGATTCTCGATACCCTTCTTCTTTAACAAGCCGTTTATGAAAGGTACTTCACCGGGCAGCAGCTGGTTAAACAAGACCCGGCCGGCTGTGGTCTCCAGCAGCCGATTATCTTTTTTCACGATTTCGATTACGGGGCAGTTAGCGATATCCTGGGTGTCTAAGAGATAGTCGTCTAAGTTCTTAAATTCCCCGGTAAACCTAACCCGGATGCGGGCATTCAAATCTATGATACCTTGTTCTAAGGCATGGACCACATCCTTCTGCGAACTGAAAATTTTATTTTCACCTTTGAGGTTTTTCTTGGTGAAGGTAAGATAATAAAAGCCTAAGACCATATCCTGGGTGGGTACTGCTAAGGGGCGGCCGTTGGCCGGGTTTAAGATGTTATTGGTAGATAACATCAATATTTTTGCCTCAGCCTGGGCTTCTAAGGAGAGGGGAATATGAACCGCCATCTGGTCACCGTCGAAATCGGCATTAAAAGCGGGACAGACTAATGGGTGCAGGGTTATGGAATTTCCTTCTACTAAATGGGGTTTAAAAGCCTGGATTCCTAACCTATGCAGGGTGGGCGCCCGGTTAAGCAGCACAGTGTGTTCTTTGATGACTTCATCGAGGGCGTCCCATATTTCATCCCTGTTGTCTTCAACCCAGGATCTGGCTACCCGCAGGGTGGTGACCATACCTTTCTTTTCAAGTTTGTTGTAGATAAAAGGTTTAAATAATTCTAAGGCCATCTTTTTGGGAAGTCCACATTGATCCAATTTTAAGGTGGGATCAACGACTATTACCGACCTACCGGAATAATCGACTCGCTTACCCAACAGGTTTTGCCTGAACCGGCCCTGCTTCCCTTTTAAAGAATCGGACAAAGATTTAAGGGGCCGCTTCTGGGAACTCATATAACTTTTATTTCTTTTCTGGTTATCGAAAAGGGCGTCTACAGCTTCCTGCAGCATCCGTTTCTCGTTCTTAATGATCAATTCGGGGGCTTTTAGATCGAGAAGCCGCTTTAACCTGTTATTGCGGTTTATCACACGGCGGTAAAGATCGTTTAGGTCGGAGGAAGCAAAACGTCCGCCGTCTAACCTGACCAGGGGTCTTAAATCGGGGGGAAGCACGGGAATCGTACTCAACACCATCCATTCCGGCCGGTTACCGGAATTGGCGAAGTCTTCCATCAACTTCAATCGCCTGGCCTGGCTCTTCTTTTTCTGGATCGATTTCTCCACACTGAGGCGTGATTTCAATTCTTCCACCTCTTTAGCGGGGACCAACATTTTCAGCAGTTCATAGACAGCTTCAGCTCCCATCCCGGCCCTGAATGAATCCTCACCATACTTATCCAACATTTCGATATACTCTTCCTCGGTAAGAATTTGTTTATACTTCAAACCGGGGACGTCACCACTATCTATAACGATATAATTCTCAAAGTATACGATATGTTCCAATTGTTTGCCGGTTATCTCTAATAGTACGGCTATTCTGGAAGGGACTCCTTTAAAAAACCAGATATGGGCTACCTTCGAATTTAATTCGATGTGCCCCATCCGCTCTCTCCTTACGGAAGAAAGGGTGACTTCCACACCGCACTTTTCACAAACGATGCCTTTATATTTCAAGCCTTTATACTTACCGCATAAACACCTGAAATCCTGGGTTGGTCCAAATATTTTAGCACAGAATAAGCCGTCTCTTTCAGGTTTAAAGGTACGGTAATTGATGGTTTCAGGTTTGGTAACTTCACCGGATGACCAACCCTTTATCACCTCGGGAGAAGCAAGACTTATCTTTATTTTACTGTAATTCATTATGTTAACTTCTTTTCCTTGCTTTCTCATTTTATCCTCACTCTTTAAGATATATTCTGGATATTTTCCTTCACGACGCTCTCTTCATATTCCTTCTCATGCTGTACCAACTCGACATTCAGAGCTAAACTTTTCAACTCTTTAAGCAATACATTGAAGGATTCAGGCAGTCCCGGGTTAAAATCCATGGTGCCTTTAACAATTGCCGAATATATTTCATTCCTGCCGCTGATATTATCCGATTTAATGGTTAATATCTCTTGCAGGAGATAAGCCGCTCCATAAGCTTCGAACGCCCAGACCTCCATTTCTCCTACCCGCTGCCCACCGAATTGGGCCTTACCGCCTAAGGGCTGCTGGGTGATTAAAGAATAGGGGCCGGTAGAACGGGCATGGATTTTATCGTCAACCATATGTTCGAGCTTCATCATATACATAATCCCGACAGTTACCTTATTGGAGAAACTTTCCCCGCTTATGCCGTCGTACAGCTTAACTTTACCGTCATATGGCAGCCCGGCTTTGTCCATGTAATGTTTCACATCTGCTTCGGTTGCGCCGTCGAAAACAGGAGTTTCGAAATATAGACTCAATCTCTTACCGGCCATACCCAATATCAATTCGTAGATCTGTCCTACATTCATTCTCGACGGGACGCCTAAAGGATTCAAGATGATATCGATGGGAGTGCCGTCCTCTAAGAAAGGCATATCCTCTTCCGGGAGTACTTTGGAAACAACTCCTTTGTTACCATGTCTGCCGGCCATTTTATCACCTACGGATATCTTCCTGTTCACGGCAATTAATACTTTGATGATCTTGATTATACCGGGAGCAAATTCATCTCCTTTCTTCATCTGGTCGATTTTATCATGTTTTTCATTATTTAGAGATTCTACGTGGAGTTTCGTTTTTGCTTCGATCTCCATAATGGCGTTTTTATCTTCCTCTGAGATATTCCTCTTTATCTTACGCAGGAAAGCTTCATCTAAGTATTCCAGGTCCTCTTCGGGCAAATGTTCTTCTTTCTTAAATTTCATGCCCTCAAAACTAAAATCATTGGCAGCCTTTATATTCTTTAAAAGATTTTTTATCTTCTCGAATTTGTCGGTTATCAATATCTTCTTTTCATCATTAAAATTTCTTTCTAATTTGGCGATCTCGATATCATCTATTTCTAAGGATCTGTTCCCTTTTTCCAATCCTCTCCTGGTAAATATCTTAACATCGATTACCGTTCCTTCAACGCCGGGAGGACAATAGAGAGAGGTATCTTTGATCTCCGAAGCCTGCTCACCGAAAATGGCTCTTAATAACTTCTCTTCAGGTGAGAGTTGGGTTTCACCTTTAGGGGATACTTTCCCTACTAAGATTTCACCTGGTTTCACCTTGGCCCCGATCCTAACGATACCGTTTTCATCGAGGTTCTTCAAAATATTTTCCGAAACTCCGGGAATATCCGCGGTTATTTCCTCTTTACCTAATTTAGTTTCCCTGGCTTCCACCATCTCTTCTACTATATAGATAGAATTAAAAACAGCGCCTTTAACCAATCTTTCACTGAGCACGATTGCATCTTCGTAGTTGTAGCCGCGCCAGGGCATAAAAGCAGCGAGGATGTTACGTCCTAAGGCAAGTTCTCCCTTATCGGAAGCGGGCCCGTCACACAGGACCTGTCCTTTCTTTACCCTGTCCCCGACTTTTACCAGGGGCTTTTGATTGATTAGCGTATTTTGATTGGATCTCCTGAATTTCTTCATTTCATATAAATCAGCGCTAATCTCGGTAAAATCTCCCCTATTATCGGTATCTGCTTTCACTATTATCCGCTCAGCATCGACATTCATCACTACACCGTCTCTTTTACCGGCCATTACGATGCCGGAGTCCTCAACCAATTTGTGTTCCATGCCTGTTCCCACTATGGGGGCTTCAGGGTTTACTAAAGGCACCGATTGACGCTGCATATTGGAACCCATTAAGGCCCGGTTGGCATCATCATGAGAGAGGAAAGGGATCAATGAAGCCGATACGGAAACGATCTGCCTGGGAGAGATGTCTATATATTCTATATCTTGGGGATCGCTGAACAGGTTATCACCGCCGCAGCGGGCAACTACCTTCATGGCAGTAAAATTGCCGCTTTCATCGAGTTTGGCATTGGCCTGGGCAATAACAAAACCTTCTTCTTCCCAGGCAGTAAGATAAAAAGGAAAATAATCGAAAAGCGGTAGTTCCTTTTCCCCTGTTTGCTGCTTTTCCATTTCCTCTTCTAATTCGTTTTCCCTGACAATGTCCTCATACTTAAATTTAGATTTCCCGGGATACCGAATTTTAAAATAATTAATTACCCTGCCGTTCTCGACTTTCCGGTAAGGGGTTTCGATAAACCCGTAATCATTTACCCGGGCAAAGGTGGTTAAAGAAGATATCAGGCCGATATTGGGACCTTCGGGGGTTTCGATGGGGCAAATCCTACCGTAGTGAGACGCATGCACATCCCTGACTTCAAACCCGGCTCTTTCCCGGTTTAAACCACCGGGTCCTAAAGCCGATATTCTCCTTTTATGAGTGGTTTCCGCCAGGGCATTGGTCTGGTCCATAAACTGGGACAGTTGGGATGTACCGAAAAACTCTTTGATGGCCGCAAAAACAGGTTTGGTGTTTAACAATTCCCTGGGCAGCACCACCGAAATATCGGGAGCATTGGTTATCCGCTCCCTGATGATCTTTTCTAATCTCATCAGGCCGATGCGGAAGGCATTTTCTACCAACTCGCCCACGCCTCTTATCCTTCTATTGGACAGGTGATCGATATCATCGGTATTCATTTTCCCGGTTCTATCGTACTTCAACTTGAGGAAATACTTCAGGATTTCAATGATGTCATCTATAGTAAGTACATATGTCTCTTCATTAAAATCCTTTTTCAAGCCTAACTTGATATTTAATTTTAACCGTCCAACAGAAGATAAATCATACCTGCGCTCATCTTTCATCATATTTTCAAAGAATTTCTTGGACCCTTCGAGAGTAACGGGTTCCCCGGGTCGCAATTTTTTAAACACTTCGATAAACGCATCACCCTGGTCTTTTGAGACCTTATCCTCCGCTTCCGCTTCGCTGGGCACTACCACTTTCTCAGTGATTTCGACATCTTGTTTCTTTTTATCTTTACGCAGGGTAAAAGCCATCATAGGGCCAAATTCTTCCTCATCGCTCTCCGGGAAAAAGACCTGGAAGTCTAAATTCCTCTTGCGCAGCTTCTTGATTTGCGTGGTGCCGATGGGTTCATTGAATTTTAGCACATTTTCGTGATCGGTGGCCGAATATATATCTTCCAAAGTTTCGATATCGATGGGGAGATAATCGATCCCCATTTTTTCTAAGTCCTTAAAATGCTTAATCATAAGCTTGGCGCCGGTAGGTAACACCTCTTTTCCCTGGGAATTAAGAACCGGGGCAGATAATTTCCCGTCCTTTAAAAGCCTGGAATTGTGAAAATAGAAAACTCCATTCTCAACTTTGGCGGGTATTATAGTATAGAATTTTTTCATGATATCTATATCATCCACCAACCCCATGGCTTTTAAAAAGGTGGTCACATTGACTCTTTTGGTTTTCTTATCTAACCTGACCTGCAGTAAGTTCAATTTCTCTTCAAACTCGATCCAGGCGCCGCGGGAGGGTATTATTTTAGCAGTGTATTCGCCCCGCGATTTCCCGGCCAAAAAGTACACACCGGGCGACCTTTGCAATTGAGATACCACCGCCCTTTCGGTCCCGTTTATGATGAAAGTGGCCCGTTCGGTTATAAAGGGGATTTCACCGAAAAATATTTCCTGCTCTTTTACGTCCCTGATAACCTTTTTACCCTTTTTGTCTTCGCCATACAGGGCCAGTCTGAGCACCACTTTCAAGGGGATCGAATAATCGAACCCTTTATCGAGAGCCTCTTCCGGTGTGTAGCGAATATTTAACCTGACTTTATCCCCACACTGGGAGCAAGTTTTGTTTTCCACCGTGCCCCTACTGATGCATTCGGGACATACGGAATCGATGCCGGTTTCTACTTTCGAACTCAAAAGAGAACCGCATTTCTTGCAGAAAGGTTTAGAGTTTTCCACCCCTTCTAAGCTGCCGCATTTGCAGGACCAATCTCCCAGGGAGTAAGAATCGAAAGATAGAATAGCCGTCTCCTTAAAATCGGATATGGGGAAAATCGACTTGAAAGCAGCCTGGATTCCTTTACTCTTTCTCTGTTCCGGCAGTTCATCTATCTGCAAAAAAGAACTGTAAGACCTTTTCTGGATTTCCAACAAATCGGGGATTTCGATAGGTGTTGTAATCTTAGAGAAACTTATCCTATCTATATACCTACTTTTTTCTTGCATTCTTATCCCTCATATTTTTATATTTTTTAGTTCTAAAATATCTCATCCACTACTTTATTATTTTATCTCTATTTCTGCTCCTACTTCCTCGAACTTCTTCTTGATTTCCTCGGCCTCTTCTTTAGAGACTCCTTTCTTTACTTCACCAGGGGCGGCATCCACTACAGCTTTTGCTTCTTTTAAACCGAGATCGGTGACTTCGCGCACCGCTTTGATTACATTAATCTTCTTGGGTCCAACACTCTTTAATATAATGTCAAATTCTGTTTTTTCTTCAGCTTCTTCGGCTGCTGCCGCGGGAGCAGCGGCGCCTGCGGGCATTGCCGCCATTTCAGCTTTGATTCCATACCTATCCTCGAATTCCTTGATATAATCAGCGAGCTCAAGTACAGTTAACGTGTCCAGATGTTTAAAAAAATCTTCCTTTTTGATTTCAGCCATTATTTTTACTCCTCTTTTTCTTTTTTATCTTTTAAATTTTTCATTAGAATCAACATGTTTCTCAGGGGTGCGGCAATTGACATACCGAATTTTTTCAAAGGCATAGACATCGACAGGACCAGTTTGGCCATTAATTGGTCTTTTCCCGGCAGCGTGGCCACATACTTAACCTTCGCTTTATCGGCAAAAACGCCTTCTATAAAACCTGCTTTCAACTCTACGCTTTGATACTCTTTTTCCGATTCTACGAGAACTTTTGCCACACCGACAAAATTTTCATCCGCATATGCTACGGCAATGGGCCCTTTAAAAAGGTCCCGGCCAAACCCTGTTTTGTTCTCTTTTTCGAAATATTTTATCGCCAGTCTATTTTTAATCACTTTTACGTCGGCATCGAGAGCTTTGACTTTCTCTCTTATCTCGCTCATTTGCGGTACGGTCAGCCCTCTATAATCGAAGAGATAGACCCCGTTCTTGGAAAAAATATTTCCCAATTCTTCTACTTCCTGTTTTTTTCTTTCAAGTATCTTTTCACTAACCACGAGGAACCTCCTATGCTATTTCTCAAACGCTTGTATGTTTAACCTGACGGAAGGACTCATTGTAGAACTCAGATAGACCGAATGAACATACTTACCTTTTAACGAAGCCGGTTTTGCCTTTAATACAGCCATCACGAAATCTCTAATATTGTCGGCAATTTGCTCTTTTTCAAAGGACATTTTCCCAATGGCGGAATTGATAATTCCTGTTTTGTCCACTCTATACTCGATCCTTCCTTTTTTGATCTCAGCCACCGTTTCGCTAATATTAAAAGTAACGGTGCCGGCTTTGGGACTGGGCATCAAACCTTTGGGACCCAATATTTTCCCCAGCCTGCCCACAAGCTTCATCATATCCGGGGTGGCAATCAAGACTTCAAAGTCGAACCAATTTTCCTTCTGGATTTTCTGTACGATTTCCTCGCCGCCCACAACATCGGCGCCGGCGTCTTCCGCTTCTTTCTGTTTCTCACCGGCGGCTATTACCAGCACTCTTTTTACTTTCCCGGTGCCGTGGGGCAAAACGACCGTTCCTCTTACCATTTGATCCGGGTACTTGGGATCCACTCCTAACCTGATGGCAAGGTCCACCGATTCATCGAACTTTGTCGTTTTAATTTCTTTTAACAAAGCAAGAGCTTCATCCACCGGGTACTCCCTGTCTTCGATCTTCTCTTTTGCTGTGTTATAGTTTTTACTTTTATTAGCCATTATAGTGTCTCCAGTCCCATACTCCTTGCCGTGCCTTTAATGATGCTCATCGCTTGCCCCAGGTCGTTGGTGTTCAGATCGGGCAACTTAATCTTCGCAATATCTTCTATTTGTTTATCGGTTAGTTTACCTACTTTATTCTTGTTGGGCTCACCGGAACCTTTCATGATCCCGGCTGCCTTCTTTAATAAATAAGAGGCCGGAGGTGTCTTAAGGATCATTGTAAACGTCTTATCCTGGTGTACCAGTACTTCAGCGGGTACGATCATGCCGTCTTCCATTTTAGCTGTCGCTTTATTAAACTGGTTCACAAAATCCATTATATTCAGCCCGTGCTGGCTCAATGCCGGTCCTACCGGGGGTGCGGGCGTCGCTTTACCGGCGGGTAACTGTAGTTTAAAACTGGTTACGACTTGTTTCTTTTTCTTTTTCTTTGCAACTGCCATCGCGAAACTCCTATATTTTTTCTACCTGTAAAAAATCGAGATCCACAGGGGTCGGTCTGCCAAAAATCGTAACTGTGACTTTTAGTAAGTTCTTCTCTTCGGAAACCGACTCTACTACACCATTGAAGTTCAGGAAAGGACCATCTATAATCTTGACGGCCTCACCTACTTCGAAATGATACTTCGGTTTGGGCGTTACCTGGGTGGTTTCGATGTGTTTCAAAATCGTAGCAACCTCTCTTTCCGAGAGCGGTTTGGGCTTTTTGCCTGCTCCTACGAAACCGGTCACCTTGGGGGTATTCCTGACAAAATACCAGTTTTTATCGTTCATTACCATTTCAACCAGGATATACCCGGGAAAAGACCTTTTTTCGCTGACTACCTTTTTACCGTCTTTTATTTCGATAACATTTTCTTTGGGGATGACCATCCCGGTGATCTGCTGGTCCATTTTATATTTTTTAATCTTTTCCTCGAGGGCTTTTACCACGAATTCCTCGGCGCCTGAGAACACATGAATGATGTACCACTTCTTCATAACTACCGGACCTTACCTGAACATACTCTTTATCAGTTCAAACACATGGTAAAATACATAATCGGCGGCAAATAAATATACCCCGAAAATTAACGAAGATACAAGTACAGCGATCGTTGTCTTCTGCAGGTCGGGGCGAGAAGGCCAGGTAACTTTCTTCAATTCGCCTTTTATTTCAACCAGGTAATTCCTGATCCTTGTAAATATATTTTCTTTTTTCATTTTATTTTCAAAGCAGGCCAGGAGGGACTCGAACCC
>JAGLSW010000322.1 GCA_023135565.1 Candidatus Aminicenantota bacterium
AAACTTTTACAAAAGTTTGGCCTCCGGCAGGGCCGCCGGAGGCAAGGCTGCTTACAAAACCGGGTCGATACCTCTACCGTTCTTCTTGTTCTTGATGGCTGCCTGGGCCGCGGCAAGCCGGGCTATAGGTACGCGGTAAGGCGAACAAGAAACATAGTTCATGCCGATCTTGCAGCAAAATTCCACGGAGGACGATTCGCCGCCATGCTCGCCGCAAATACCGATCTTTAAATCAGGCCGGGTTTTCCTGCCTCTCTCGATGCCGATTTTTATCAGTTGTCCGACGCCTTCCTGGTCGAGCACCTGGAACGGATTGTGCGGCAGTATCCCTTTCTCAACATACTCGGGCAAAAATACCCCGGCGTCATCCCGGGAATACCCGAAGGTCATCTGGGTGAGATCATTAGTGCCGAAAGAGAAAAACTCGGCATGACGGGCGACACGATCCGCCATCAAACAGGCCCGGGGAATCTCGATCATGGTGCCCACCATGTACTCGACGCCATCCCCTTCTTTACGGAAAACTTCTTCCGCTTTCTTGATAATAACGTCTCTCAAAAACTCGAATTCCTTCTCCGTGCCGATAAGCGGGATCATGATCTCCGGGAAAACCTTAATGCCTTTTTGCTTTACCCGGAGCGCGGCGCGAATGATGGCTTCCGCCTGCATTTCGGCGATCTCAGGATAGGTGATGGCCAGCCGGCAGCCGCGGTGCCCCAGCATGGGGTTCTGCTCGCGGAGTTGCACGGCTTTGGCTTTTAAGACGCCGAAATCGACACCCATATCCGCGGCTAACTCCCGCAACTCTTCGTCTTCGCGGGGGATAAATTCGTGCAGCGGCGGGTCTAATAACCTGATGGTAACCGGGAAGCCGTCCATGGCTTCAAATATGCCGGTAAAATCCTCCAACTGCATGGGAAGCAATTTGTTTAGGGCTTTCTTGCGCTCTTCTTTCTTCTTGGCCAGGATCATCTCCCTGACGGTGTTAATCCGTTCGCTGTCGAAAAACATATGCTCGGTGCGGCACAGGCCGATACCTTCTGCGCCGAACTTCCTGGCATTGGCGCTGTCTTTGGGGGTGTCGGCATTGGTGCGGATGCCGATGGTGCGCTCTTGATCGACCCAATGCATGAACTTCTCGAAATCATCGGATATTTCAGGCATGATTAAGGTCAACTTACCGGGAATCACTTCTCCTTCGCCGCCGTTCAGGGTGATAAAATCCCCTTCTTTATACGCCTGGCCCCCGATTGTACAGGTATTGCCGGGGTTGACGATTAGGTCGCTGCAGCCGCACACACAGCACTTGCCCATGCCCCGGGCCACCACCGCGGCGTGCGAGGTGAGACCGCCGGTGGCGGTTAAAATTCCTTCGGCTGCGTCCATGCCGCCGATGTCCTCAGGAGAGGTCTCTTTGCGCACCAGGATGACTTTTCTGCCGCTTAAAGCCAGTTCTTCGGCTTTTTCGGGGGTAAATACGATCTCTCCTACGGCTGCGCCGGGAGAAGCAGGCAAACCGCGGCCGATGACTTCGTATTTTTCATCAGGGTCGATATTGGGGTGCAGCACCTGGTCCAATTGATCGGGCGCAACCCGCATCACTGCTTCTTCTTTAGAAATAAGCCCTTCTTCCACCATGTCTAAAGCAACCTTGATGGCGGCAAAGGCAGTCCTTTTACCCACCCGGGTCTGCAAGATAAATAACTTCCCTTCCTGGATGGTGAATTCCAGGTCCTGCATGTCCCGGTAATGCTGCTCTAAGAGGTCTTTGTAAGAGTTTAATTTTTTATAAATCGCCGGGCTCTGCGCCTCCAACCGGGAAAGCGGTTTAGGCGTCCTGATACCGGCGACGACGTCTTCGCCCTGGGCGTTTACCAAATATTCGCCGTAAAACACCTTTTCCCCGTTGGCGGCGTCGCGGGAAAAAGCCACGCCGGAACCGGATGTGTCGCCTAAATTGCCGAATACCATGGCCTGGATGTTGACCGCGGTGCCCATCAAACCTATGATGTTGTTCATTTCGCGGTATTTGATGGCGCGATAGGTGTTCCAGGACCTTAATACGGCTTCGATGGTTTTCCACAACTGCACTTTGGGGTCCTGGGGAAACCCTTCCCGCCTCTCTTTCTTTACCAGTTCCTTGTATTGTAAAACCACTTCTTTCAGATCCGCTACTTCTAAATCCACATCATTCTCGATGTTTCGTTTTTTCTTCCGCTGCTCTAATATGTGCTCGAACTTTTCATGCTTGATTCCCAACACTACCTCGCCGAACATCTGGATAAAACGGCGGTAAGTGTCATAAGCAGACCATTCGCCCCAGAGCTTTGCCATCCCCTGCACAGACTTATCGTTTATACCTAAGTTTAATACCGTGTCCATCATGCCGGGCATAGAAACCGCTGCTCCAGACCTGACGGAAACCAGCAGGGGGTTTTCGGCAGCGCCTAATTTCCTGCCCATGAGCTTTTCCAGCCTACCGAGCTTTTCTTCTACTTCTTCTTCCAGGCCTTCGGGGTACACATAATCATTTTTATGAAAAAGGTCGCAGACCTCGGTGGTAATCGTAAAACCGGGGGGGATGGGAAGTCCTAAGCTGCTCATCTCAGCCAGGTTGGCTCCTTTTCCGCCTAACTTCTCTTTTAACTCTTTTCTTCCTTCCGTAAAATCTTTTGAAAAAAAATAGACATATTTTATGGGCATCGTTTTTATTCCTCCTCAGATAGTTTTTTTGATGTATCGGGTTTTATCTTCATTTATCGTTACTGATTTATCTTAAAGCTAATTATAAATTCGCTGAATTCCCCTGCCACCGAAGCGACGGTAAAGGCGGCTTTATGATTGGTTATTATTTTTTCGCAAATGGTAAGCCCGATACCTGCCCGGCCCGGGCAACCGGAAAAAAAAGGTGTCCATATGCGTGGGATATCTTTTTCCTTCATACCTATGCCGTTGTCTTTGATAGATAGACGATAGCCGCCTTCTTCCAGGGCTGTTTTAATGTCGATAACACCTGCCGCGGCATTTTTTTTTTTTATGGCAGGCAGGGCGTTATCCACCATATTCAAAATCAACATTTCGATTTGACCGCCGCTCAAATAATCATCGGGGATACCGGGGGCGGTGTCCACGTTTATCCTGACTTGCCGTTCTTTTTCTATGGCGGCAAGAGTTGGCCTTAAGGCGTCAAGGATTCGGTTTAAATTTTCTTTCTCTTTAAGGCATTCTTCATCCTCGAAATAACCTTTTAAAACATTTAACTGTTCGGCCAGTTCATCGGCGTTTAGTTCTATTTTTCTTATCCTGTTTAAGAGAGCATCATCTCCTGTTTTTGTGAGTAATATCTGGGAATATCCCAAAATGGGGGTTAATTTATTTTTTAATTTATGGAAAATAACCGGTACCACATCGCATATGGCCTCTTTTTTTTGCAGTATACGAAGCTTTTCGCGGCAGGCTTTTAATTCTTCGGCGTATTTATCTGAATTTTTTTCCGGGTTCATTTGGTACCTTTAGTAAACAATGATTATAAATGATTTTGCCCCTAATTACAATAAGAGAAAACGTAATTATTCAGTTTTGGATAAAAACCGGCCCGGTTAGGTAGAGAATGGTAGGTGGGGCGGTTACACTCTCCATCATTATGGCTGTTTTAGCTTGCGGACTTGCCTTCGCGGTGCAGCGTGGATTATTTCAAGTTTTTGAGGAAGGCAATTAAAGGTCGCAAATTCCCGGCCTCAAAATCCCAATACCCTTTTTCACTTAAATAATTTGATAATTTCCATCTGCTCCAGGTAGGATACTCAGCTATGAGGGAGACTATTCCTGTAATGTCTTGCGGATACAAAATGCGGCCTTGAATTTTTAACTGATCTTCCATACATATATTATCGCATACTTTAAAATTAGAGTTCAGTGTTTGTGGTGTTTTTTTTCGATTTTTTTAAGTTTTTTAGAAAGGATTAATCCCACATGAAGAGGAGGGCAGCTTAACTATAGCACCCAATGGGGTCAAGTCTTGCATTAACACATCTTGATAACTCAAATGTTGCAATGCAAGGCTTGACCCCGTCAACCTTTTAACTTGGGGCTTTCAGCTTTCAGTTGTGAAAACAATGCAAAGACTTGATACTTAAAGGAATTGCTTTCTTTCATGAGAAGGAAGATTTCTTTCACTATATCACTGTCATGCCCAAAAGTTTCTGTATCAATGGTGTTTTCTTCCCGGATGAACATTTTTCCTCTACCGGTCAGGATATAGTTTACGTTGACGTTATGTTCATCCGCGAGGTATTGATAGAGCATTGAACATGATTTGGATTTGCCCAATTCTAACTCCGACAGGTAACTTTTCGATAAACCGGCAGGCACTGTTATTTCACTTTGAGTAAGCTTTAAGGCTTTCCTCACTTCTTTAAGTCTTTTACCTATCCCGGTTTCTTCAAGCTGTTTATCTTTTACCATGGTTTTCTTTATCGTATCTCTTTACGAGACTTGGTTCGTTATACCCTTCTTTTTTATGATAGAACAGGTGCGCGTAAAAGTCGAAGTTATCGTGGGGGAGATCGGGCTTTGCCTGCCACGTGATAATTTCGATAACGGTTTTTCCTTTGAGGGCCTTCAATTTCTGCGCGATTTCTTTTTGTTCCGTTACATAATTCTGCATGAATACAAAATCAGGTATTAGCAGGATATTTCGATCAGTCGCAGCGGCCATCTTTAAAAAAAGCTCCGTCTGCTTTTTTAATTCCAGGTCTTTAAAAAGGTCTTTAGAGGTAACCGGCAGACCGGCAAGTTTTTCCAGTTGTCTAACTTTCAGGTCAGCGGGTAATTTGTCAGGCTCAGGCAGGTAGAAGACCGGCTGCAAAGATTCGATCTTTTTCCCATCCAGGGTAATTTTGCCGTTAAAACTTTTATGGGATTTGCCGGTTAAAGCGGCATAAATTTGATCTGCTAAGTAGCGGGGTTTTCCGGCTTGCAGGCTGATGTAATTACCTGCCCTTATATCAAGTTTTACCTTTTCAAAATCTACTTTCTTTTTCTGTGTTGGGCGAAGCATCCTTTTGAAACCGAAAAGGCTTAATAAATAAGCAGCGACTATCCAACCAAAAAAGATAATCACACCGGGAACGAAGTAGGCGGGTAGAGCGGGTTTAGCGTGAAATACTTGTTCTTCACCTTCGATGAAGGGGACCATTTGGGGGTTTCTTTTTACAATCCTGTTATCTATGTAAAAGCGAACGAAATTTTTATGTTTTTCGATACAGGTTTTATAAAATTCGATGTATTGCCGGTATCCCCTTGAACTGAGCTCGGTGTTAACCGCCCTGAAAAATGTAACCGGGTTAAAAATACTCCAGAAATACAGCCTATCGTTGATTCCGGCAATTTTATTCATGTTTTCGGTTTCAATATCCAGGATTTTTTTGAAATCCACATTCCAGTATTGTTCATAACGCGATATGCGTTTTTTTAATATATCGGGGCTTTTAGCAAATCGCTTAGCTATTTCAAAGAGTGATTTTTCATAATCCGTATGGATTTTCTTTTTCCTGCTTTCAAGACTGTATCTCGATTCAAGCTTATTATCTGAATATTTTTCAAATGCGTCTTTCAGCAGGTCTGGCCATAGATGAACAAGGATAATCCAGCATAAAATTAATATAGATAAACTCTTAAGTAAATTCCTGATTGTTCCTAAAGCAGCCCCGGCCATTAAAAAAAATACCGCAACCGCTATTGTAGCAAGAAAAAAAACCGCAAAATAGCTTAACTCGCCTTTCGATAAATGGATGCC
>JAGLSW010000323.1 GCA_023135565.1 Candidatus Aminicenantota bacterium
CGGCGAAGCCGCTCATCGCCTCCCCCCGCCGCGGGGCTTATAGGTTCCCCGTGCCGCGGGACTTATTGACTACCCGCGGGGCGCTAAGTTCTCTATGATCTCCAGTATCTTCTTATGAACAGACGGTATAGACACAAATATTCCGGTATTGTTCGCCAACGTCTTGCCCGTCGAAAAATCCAACTCGCGGCCATAAATATCACTCACTTCACCACCCGCCTCTTCTACGATAATACTGCCTGCCGCATGATCCCAGATTTTCTCTTTGTAATCGGGGGTTTTGGGATTGGGTATCCTTAAATAAATCTCTGCATTCCCGGTAGATACAAATCCATACTTCACCTGGCTGTCCATCTGAGCCGGTTCCTGTTCCATTTTAAGCAGCCGGGCAATTTTTACCTGCAAGTCTAAGTTGCCGTGGGCAGACTCATAACTCTGCACAAACCGCATCTTTGTGGGATCAGAAAGGGTGGAAACCCCGATCTGTTCGGTTTCATTTTTTTCAATATTCAACAAATAAGCCCCTTCTCCACGCACAGCATAAACCAGGTACCCGTAAGCCGATTTGTTGTTCCCGATTTCTAAGTTTGGACAGCCCAATATGCCCAACTGTACTTTCCCATCCACGATCGATGCCAGTGCCACGGCATATTGCTCGCCCCGCAAAAATCCTTTGGTGCCGTCAATGGGATCCAGGGTCCAGAAAACTTTATCATTAGCTTCACCGTTGCCTAAGTCGATACTGGCGAATAAGTTATCCCCTGTTAAGATTTCTTTTATTTTTTTATCTTTGTTTATGTAGTGCAGGATTCTTTCCAGGATTTTTTTATTTTCCGGTTTTTGTAGTTCCGCCGAATCCTCCTCCCCCACAATGGGCAGTTGGGGGAAAGCATCTTTTAGTATCCGGCAGATGATGCCCTGGGAAGCAAAGTCGGCAATGGTTACCGGGCTGCGGTCCGCTTTTGTCATTGAATCCTGGGAAGAGAGATCCTGCTGCACCATGCGCGTCAGCCTCATGGCTTTGATGACTGCTTTTTTTCCGATTTCAAGTTCTTTTTCAAACATATTAACTCCTGGTTGTTTACTTACAAAAAATTTTAAAACCTTATACCGCGGTTTTTAAGTATGGTTTATTATACCATGTTTATATAGACACGGCAATTTTCAAATTCGCAGCTATCCGGTGTCGATGAAAAAAAATAAAATCTTGTAACTATTCAGTGTTGGGAAAAGATAAATTCAAAGTTTTTGTAGGGGGGGCGCTTCTCGCTTTTTTAAA
>JAGLSW010000324.1 GCA_023135565.1 Candidatus Aminicenantota bacterium
TTTTGTTTATTTAGAATCAAAAGCGCTCACCCGCTTATCGCCTCCCCGGGCGTACGGGGTTAGCGTTTTAATAGTTCGGGTTCTACTTTTTGGAAAAAAACGACAGCCGTGGATGTTAAAGCGCCTTCTACTACGGCAGCAGGCAAATATACCGACATAAAAAAAAGCAAACCTTTGCCATAATCAATAAAAAGAAACAGCAGCGATACCAGTAACGCAGGCAGGAAAATTCCAAAAAACCCGCATAAAAATCCTTTGACCCTGCGGCTAAAAGGAAGAAAATCCCACAATAACCAACCGGCCAACGCACCGCTGCCCATAATGAGAGCATTTATCCCAACCGAAACCAAACCGCCGTGCTGGAAAGCTAAACTCTGGAACAACAAAGTTATAAAAATAACCGGGAACGCACGTTTTCCGAATAAAAGCCCCGCAAAACCGAAAAGCCCTAAATGAACCGATGTTCCAAACAAAGGAAAATGAATCAAAGAAATAATAAATAAAGCAGCAGTAAAAATTCCCATTTTAGGGATTTCGTCGGAGTCTATTTTCCTACTTCCGGCATAGACTGCGCCCACAGCGGCAATGTCTGCCGCGATGCCGATATGGGCCGGGAGAATTCCGTCTGCAATATGCATACCTGACTCTTTAATTAACCCCGGATGCGGACGGTGTTACGATTTTCATTTTTTTCACACCAAATGGTATCATACTTCCTGTTTTAGATCAACCCTGCGGCGCAGGGAGCCTATAAGCTGCTTCGCAGCAGTGGTGGTGCCTTTGCTTCTCACTCAACAAAAGCCCCGTACGATCGATGCGCCGTCAACAGAAAAAATGGTTTCGGATATGCGGAAATATTTTGAAATCGATAAGAAAAAATAAGCCTTCCTGTCAACCTAACCTGATTTTGCCCATCTCGTTGCTAAATTAGCAGTTATCATAATGCAGGATGTATTTGCTGTCACGGTAATGGCATATGTCTCAAAACAACGGTGCATGTCGTCTCGGTAATTAGGATTTATCCGGGTTTTATCTATTGTGGATAAGATCATCCTGCACCTTCTATAAATTCAGCGATTTCGTCTACTGAGTCGATAATATCATTTATGTAGTCGATGTAATCTCTTTTCACAGCATAATTACTTCTTTTAGAATGTTTCGACCGATCCTGGGCTTCAGGGCCTTTTTTGTAACTAAATCAACTTTTACGCGCAGTAGTTGTTGGAGATATTCTTCTAATTCCAGGAATTTAAAAAAACCGATCCGCCTGTCGAATTCCACCAGCACATCTAAGTCGCTGGTTTCTTCTTGTTCCCCCCTGGCATAGGAACCGAAAACACCGATGTCTTTTACCCGGTATTTTTCTTTAAGCAGCGGTTTGTGAATTTTTATGATTCTCTCTATTTTTTCTAAATCTTTCATCTTGCCGGATTTTTTTTCTTCTATTAAACTGCTGCTCATAGTACCTCCTTGTTAAATATAAGCTAAAACATTTATTTTGTCAACTCCCTGGTTAATATAACTCCAGCAGCAGGTAGATGAAGGTTTTTTTATGCGAAAGGGGTGCTTTTTTTCGTAATGGCCCGGGTTTCAAGATTTAACACAAAATTAACCTTTTTTTTATTTTCCTTTAACTCTAAGGAGAGATAATGCATTCTCAAATCCAGGAGAAAAATAAAATGAGAACTTTATTAGTCACTTTAATTTCGTTAGTTTTAATGTTCAACGTGTCGCCTATGGGAGCGGCGGCACACTGAAAAAAGGTTCCTGGACTTCCAAAAACTTTTTTTGAGCGATACGTCCAAGAAAAAATTTAGCCGATTTACGCAGGCTGCACAGAGGTTTCCCGCTTTTTTATGGGAATTTTAGGGTTGACGAAAAAACTTGTTTTTTTACAGTTTTTCGTATAATATTAGTAATGTTTTTTTAATACTAAGCTAAAAAAAACCACCTGACGGTGGGAACTTGAAATATGTACAACATGTTGTTTTTTACCGCCATGTAATGGCTTATTATGAAACAAAAACCTGAAGAGGAGGACTAATATGACCGATGAAATCAAAAAAAAGGAAGGTGGCGTTTCCAGACGCGACTTCCTCAAAATCGGCGGCGCAGCAGCAGCCGGGCTGCAAATCGGGGCTGTGGCCGGAGCGGGTTTAGCGGCGGGAAAAGACCCGGCTGCAAACACCGGCTGGCAGCACTTAGGCGACAATACGCAATTTGTAGATCGCAAACCGCTGCAACTCAAAGGCCAACCTTATGAAAAAGTCGGCCCCGTACTCAGGCCGGAAGAAGTGGAATCGGCTTTCGGCCGCCGCCGGTTGATGATGAAAAGCATGAAGCAGGGCAGTAGGGGCAGCCAGAAACCTGCCGCGGAAGCCGCTGAGAAAAAAACCGCCCCGCCGAAAGATGGCCCACCTGAAGCTGTGGGCGACATCCCCCCGGAAAGCCGCCCCGGCGCTAAACCCTCCGGTTCCGGGAAGCGGAAACCCGGTCCTCCCCGCATGAAAATGCCCCCCCCGGATAGTTTCGTGGAACCCCTGGCCGGTTTCTACAAAACGCACCCCGATATTTACGAACTCGACAAAGTGCGCCTGGAATCCATCATGCCCAAAAGGAGAGAGGACGAAGCCAAATATGGGGATTTTTATACCTTGATTAATGCCTGGCAAGCTTCCTGGATGGCCGGGCAGCCGATCGAAGACCCGCCGGAAATATCCGATTTCCAGATGGCAAGCCCCATGGGCCGGGGCCGGAAAATTCGCCCCTCGATTCCTTTCAAAAGCCCGCAATTAGCAGCGAAATTGGTCAAAAAAGTAGCCCATCATTTTGGTGCCACCATGGTAGGCGTCACTAAACTGAAGCCGGAGTGGTGCTACAATCACAGCCTGCGCGGTTCAGAAGACAGGGGATCCTACGAAGTGCCGAAACATTGGAAATACGTCATCGCCTTCGGTGTGCCGCACCAGTGGGAACAGGTGCAGGCCAACCCGAACTGCGGCACAAGTTTCGACGCCTACTCCCGGGCTACTATTGCCGCGCGCCGCCTGGAAACCTTCATCAAATCTTTAGGTTACCCGGCCCGCAGGCATTCGCCCATGGACGGTTATGATTTGATTGCCGTGCCCATCCTGGTGGATGCCGGTTTAGGGCAGCAGGGGCGTCACGGTATCGTGATTACACCGGAGACCGGGTCGAACTTCCGCGCTGCTTTTGTTACCACCAACCTGCCCATGGAGATCGACAAACCCATCGATTTCGGGGTGAATGAGTTTTGTAAGGACTGTCATATCTGTGCTGAGATTTGTCCATCAGCCTCTATCAGCTATGAAGAAACCAATGAAAAGATAACCACCCGCGGTTACAGGCATTGGGAGATCAACCAGACCTCCTGCTATAATTTCTGGATGCAGAGCATGGGCGGGCTCGGCTGCCGCTTATGCTTGATTGCCTGTCCTTACAGCCGCAAGAACAACTGGGCGCATGCGCTGGCGCGGACTGTAGACACCAATGACCCCACCGGTTTGGTCAACGATGGCCTGACCTGGATGCAGAAAACCTTCTTTAAAACCCCGGAAGCGGCGGAGTACCTACCTCCCCCGGATGGCCGTTTTGCTACTTTCCGCGAACCCCCGGACTGGCTGAGTGTGAAAGAGTACTTAGACATAAAAACCCTGGACCCCACGAAAGGAGAATAAACCATGATAAACGGAACAGTATTTTTTGCTTTTGTAGTTGGTGCGCTTTCGGGTTTAGTGGCGGCGGGCGCTGTAATCTGGGCCAAAGACCTGCGTTTAAAAATGACCTGGTGGAAATGGCTGCCGGCGCTTCTCTGGTACCTGCTGTTAAACTTTTCCGTGCTGCTGGCGTTTACCATGATCGGTGAAGGTGAAACCGGGGCCGGTCTGAAAATGCTTGTGTTTTTCGGAGTTATCCTGGTTATTCTTGGAGCCGGTTTAGTGCGTTTGCTCCTGGCGGGCCGGGCAGCCGATAAGGGACTGCCTGTCGAAACAGGATAACCGGGTAGTTTCCAATATCATCTGTATAGTTGCTATTGCCGGTCATTTTTAGGCCCCAAGACGCAGTGCGGGCAGCCCATGAGGGGCGCTTCTCGATACGAAAAGCTTCTCGCTTAACAGAAGTTTTGATCAAACTTTTTCAAAGGTGCGGTATGCCGCTGACCCCCGACAACAAATTCAATGGGGGTGGCCCCCGGCAGGGCAGCCGGAGGCCTGTGAGTTTTGTGTCCCCTTTTGTATTTGAAAATATTTCTTTTTGATGCTATAATTAGCAACAAAAGGGAATCCTTTGTTATCAACGCTTTACAGGAATCACAAGATATTCGATCATGGAAAAAGAAAACAAAAAAAACACCCGTAAAAAGTGGGAACGCAGGCTGGCTCTCCTGGCTCTGCTCCTTCTTGCGGCCGCCTGGATTGCCGGGAACTTCGTGGCCCGGGAAGAATTGATGCCTTTTTTACAGCAGGCGCGGCCGGGCGCGGGACACATCGAACCTTTAACCGATAACCTCTTCCAAACATGGCAAGACGAAACCAAAACCGAAAACCTGGGCTACCTGAGCGTAACCGCCACTCATGGATACGGCGGCGCAATGAAAGTCATTTGTTCGGTTTCACCCTCCGGGATTGTGGAAGATTTGTTGGTGGCCGGTCACAAGGAGACCCCCTCTTTTTTTAATAGAGTTAAAAGAAGGGATTTTATAAAGTCTTTGAAAGGGAAATCTTACCGGGATGCGTTCGAGTTGGGTAGTGATGTGGATGGCGTTTCGGGCGCTACCTATACCTGCCGGGCGCTGGCCGAAGCCGCCCGCGGAGGCAGCCGTTTGGCGGCCCAAAAAGGTCTGAACCTGCCTGTGCCCCCGGAACTCACCCCGGCTGCGCGATTCGGATTCCCGGAAATCATCCTGATTGCTCTTTTTTTGCTGGCTTACATAGGCACAAAAAAGTGGCTGAAATTCAAAAAAACCATCCGCTGGGTCACTTTGTTAGCCGCTTTAATATTTATCGGTTTTTTGTATAACAATCCCCTGAATATAGTGCTGATCAACAAAATGCTATTAGGGTACTGGCCCCGCTGGCAGCTCGATCTTTACTGGTATATTTTGTTGGCAGTTATACTGTTTACGCTGCTTACGTCAAAGCGGAACCTGTACTGTGAAAGGGTTTGTCCTTTCGGCGCCGCCCAGGAAGGTCTGGCACTTATCGGCGGCGGGAAATTAAAGTTTTCCGCCAGGGTGCATCGTGGGTTACGCTGGTTTCAGCGCTTAGCGGCTTTTGTCGCCATCGGGGTTGCTCTTTATCTCAAGAACCCCGGTATCAGCAGTTATGAGGTTTTCGGCGCTTTTTTCCGTTTAGTGGGGACGAATTTTTTGTTTATATTGTTGGCAGTGGTATTGATATTTTCGTTGTTTGTCAAGCGCTCCTGGTGTTTTTATCTTTGCCCCAACCGGGCGGTTACCGATTATGTTTTGCTGATGAGCAACTGGGTTCGGGAAAAGGCCGCGGAAAGAAAAGCGAAGCGCCGGGAAGGCGGCTTGAAGTCTAAATAGTGTTACAAATTTAGCAGGTGATGTGGTGAAACACCCACTTTAAAAGAAAACCGGTTTAACCACCACCGGAATCAATAACCGAGTCTTCAATAATTATCCTGGGTGATGAACCTGCCCTGAGTTTGTTTTGCTCTTCAAAACTTAAGGGTTCCAGCTTCGGGTTTTTGGTTTTAGTTTCGGTTTTTTCGTTCATGTTTAACTCCTTTGATTTTAAAATTTTTTAAAACTAAGTGTGTGCTGTGTACAAACAGCCTCAATCAGGATCCCTTGGAGGAATAATCATCCTGGGTGGTGAACCGCCTCTGAGATTGTTTAGTTCCTTAAAGCTTAAGGGGACCAATTTTGTTTTTTTAGTTTTTTTGGTCATTTTTAACTCCTTTGATTTTAATATGGTTCAAAACTAAGCGTTACACATTTACCGGGTAACGCGGTGATGCCTCTACTTTAAAAAAAGCCGGTACTAACCACCGGAACCAGGTGGAAATGAAGGAATAATAATTATGGGTGCTGAACCTGCCCTGAGTTTGTTTTGCTCTTCAAAACTTAAGGGCTGCAACTTCGGGTTTTTGGTTTTAGTTTCGGTTTTTTTGTTCATTTTTAACTCCTTTGATTTTAAAATTGGTTAAGACTTAGTGTTTACAGTGTACAAACAGCCTCAATCAGGATCCCGAACAACAATTATCTTGGGTGATGAACCGCCTCTGAGTTTGTTTTGCTCTTTAAAACTTAAGGGTTCCAGCTTTGGGTTTTTGGTTTTAGTTTCGGTTTTTTTGTTCATTTTTAACTCCTTTGATTTTAAAATTGGTTAAAACTAAGTGTTTACAGTGTACAAACAGCCTCAATCAGGATCCCGAATAATAATTATGGGTGGCACACCACCCCTGAGTTTGTTTTGCTCTTCAAAGCTTAATGGCTGCAACTTCGGGTTTTTGGTTTTAGTTTCGTTTTTTTTGGTCATTTTTATCTCCTAATGATTTTTATATTGTCCAAACCTGAACATTTGATGTGAATATGCGGCGGCAGACGATAAAGTTCGCTTGAAACTTAAAGGTAATGTTCTTTCATTAATATATTATAGTAGTATGATTTTTGAAATCCGTCAACTTTAAGATGGGGCTTGACGAAAATTTTTTTTTAATTTATAATTGACCCGGTAAAAAAAATGATTCTAACAATAGGAAATGACAGTAGTAATCAGCCGTTCGAAAGCTTAGAAACAGGAACAAATATGGGGGGATAAAGAGCAATGATTAAAAGTCATATCGAAAAAGAAAAAAAATTAACCGTACACACTTGTACCGGTAAAATCACTGCTGAAGAGCTTGTAAACGCAATAAAGGGTTTTTATGACGGTGAACTCACCGCTGATAATCTTTGGGATTTAACCGGAGCCGATGTGTCTTCTTTAAAGAGCGATGAGATAAGACAACTTGCCTATTTTGTCAAAAGTTACGCACCTCCGAAAAAAACGGGAAAAACGGCGATTGTATCCTCGAAGGATATTGCTTTCGGTTTTAGTAGGATGTATCAAACATTCGCCGGTTTGTCGGGGCAGCAGGTTGAAGTTCAGGTTTTCCGTTCCCTTGAAGAAGCAAACGAGTGGTTAAGCGGTTAAGCCCCAGGTGTCGGAAAAGCATCGATGACCGGGATGACCGGGGACGCTCATTAGAAGTGCATTGTCAAGAGGGTAGAGTGGTTTTATTTATTTTTTTGCAATTCTAACTCTTGGCAATGCTTAAGCATTCAGCTACCGTGATTTCGTGTTTAAAGTGGACCCCTTTGTCAAG
>JAGLSW010000325.1 GCA_023135565.1 Candidatus Aminicenantota bacterium
GTTTAAAAAAGCGAAAAGCCCCCTATAAAAGCTTTGAATTTTTCTTTTTCCAAAACTGAACACTTACCCGGCAAAAAATAGGTCTTATTTGTCCTATAAGACCTATTGCCGGTAGTTGACTTTTTCGGGGGAAGGTTGTATGCTTAGGCTATGTTGAAAATTTCTTCAGGTTTCTATAAAGGCCGAAAAATAAAGTCCGTTAAAGACCCAAACGTGCGCCCTACCACCTCTAAACTAAAACTCTCCTTTTTCGACATCTTGCAAGATAATATCAAGGAGAAAATTTTCTTAGACGGTTTCGCCGGTACGGGCAATATCGGTATCGAAGCCCTGTCCAGGGGCGTGGAATACGTGGTCTTCATCGAAGAGCTGCCGGAAGCAGTCAAAGCACTGCAGCATAACTTAGATAAAATCGGTGTGCCGCCGGACAATTACCGAATTATCAAAGGCGACTTCAACCGCAGTGTGATCACATTAGGCAAAAACGGCTATAAATTCGATATTATATTTTTAGACCCGCCCTACAAAATTTTGGCCTACGCCAACCCGCTGAAAGTGGTTTATAAGAGAGAAATATTAAAAGAAGATGGTATGGCTGTACTGGAAAGGCCCATTAGACAACGCTTCGACAGCAAATATTTTGAATGCTTTCGTACACATAAAATAGGCAAAGAGTGCCTCGATTTCTTCCGGCCGGCCCCGGCCCGGGATATCCCGGACTCTTAGGGGCTATTTTACCACGCAGAACACGAAGAGGTGGTTTATTCTTTCTTTTTGTTATTTTCTTTAGACAGGCGAGCTTTGACGGTATCCGTTACTTTGCGGAAATCGATTTTCCCACTGCCCATTTTGGGAAGCTCTTTGATGACGATGAATTTTTTCGGTAGGGCGATATTGGGAAGCTTTTCAGACATCTTTTTCACCATTGCCCTGTCGTCTATCTTTTTTGTTACCGTGGCTACGATTTTGGCCCCTTTCAAAAAATCGGGAACTTCTACTACACAGCAGTCCACATCGTCGGGAAGCATTTCCGTAAGTACGCTCTCAACTTTTACTAAGGAGATCATTTCACCGCCGATCTTGACGAATCTCTTTAAGCGGCCGCGGTGCCATAAGTACCCGTCTTCATCCAACATGCCCATATCACCTGTATCATACCAGCCGTCTTTTATTCTCAGGGAAGACTCTTCTAAATCATCGAAATAACCTTTCATAATCAGGTCGCCTTTGACCAGGATTTTTCCCTCTTTACCGGCGGACAGTTCCGCGCCGGAATCTATGTCGGTTATTTTTACTTGTACACTGGGAAAGACTTTACCGATACTGCCCGGCCTATTGTCTTCCCCCATGTTAAGGGAGACCACGGGACTTGTCTCGGTACAGCCGTAACCTTCATAAAGGGTCAGGTTATGTTTTTTCAAGAAACCTTCACGAAGCACATCGGGAGTTTTATCGGCCCCGGCAACGGCAATCCTGACACTCTCGAAATCACCCGGTTTGGAACGCCTTAAATAGCCCATAAAGAAAATAGGCGTGCCTACCATAATTGTCACTTTCTCTTCCCTGATGACATCGACTATCTTCTGGTAATCTAAGGGGTTGGCATAAGTGACTACAGTTAAACCGCGCATCATGGGCAGCCAGAGGTTGACATTGTAACCGAACACATGGAACAGCGGCAGGTTGCCCAGTACGATATCTTCGTCGCGCAGGTCTAATATTACATAAATGTCTTTAATATTTGAACCCAGGTTCTTGTGGGTTAACTGCACAGCTTTGGGATCTTTCTCGCTGCCGCTGGTGAAAAGGATGACCACATTGTCGTTAATATCGCCGCCGTGCACTCTTTTCATCAACAGGTTAGCCGGTAATTTGGACTTTAATGCAGCCCCGATCTTTTCCGCGGGGGAGATACTTTCCATTAAATCCTCGATAAAAATCATCCCGGGCACCAATCGGCAGCCGATCTTTTCCAGCAGCGCCCTGGAGGTGATAATCGTTTTAAAGTTACATTTAGCCTGGGCGTATTCGCAATTTTCAGCGGCGCCGGTGGAATAATTGATCATAACCGGCACTTTGCCTGCCATTATCAGACCGATTGTAGTCAGCATACAACCGGCGGAAGTGGGGATCATGACGCCGATATAGCCGTCCTTGTATTTTTTAAATTTTTTTGAAAGGATTAGGGCAGCAATTAAAGCCCTGGCAAAAGGAATTTTCTTACCGGTGGTGCGATCGTTAATGGCGAGTTTACCGGCGAATTTTTTTGCGGTTTTTATGAATTCCTGGTGAAGTAACATGACAATACCTCCGTTTTTTTAAATTTTAGAGTCATGGGGTTACTATATCATAAAAATGTTTTTTTTCAAAGCCCAAAAAAGTAACTGTTCAGTTTTGGGAAAACTGAATAGTTACAGCCTTCAGCTTTCGGCCTTCAGCACTCAGCAAACGGGCATTCGTGAACTCTGAGGTACTTTAAGCGAAATTTAGGCGTTTTTGATATTGACAGATAGGTAAAATTATGGTACTATTCCTCCACTAAAACCAACTAAGCAGTAGCTTGTAGTTTTTAAATATGGGACGTTAGCTCAGTTGGCAGAGCATTGCCCTTTTAAGGCAAGGGTCGCTGGTTCGAGCCCAGCACGTCTCATTCTTTGGCCCGTTCGTCTATCGGTTAGGA